>JAIBBF010000019.1 GCA_019694795.1 Flavobacteriales bacterium
GATTTGGGTGGATTATTTGTTCCGGACGATAATGGCAATCAAATTCCTCTCAATGAATTGGTCGACTTTATTGAAACGGAATCACCTATGCTCATTTCAAGAGAAGATGCGCGCCGGAGAATTAATATTGGTGTAAATGTGCGAAATCGAGATGTGGCATCGTTGGTGAAAGAAATAGAAGAGAAAATTCATGCACAGGTAAAATTGCCTTCGGGGTATTCATTGAAGTTTGGCGGACAATTCGAAAATCTTGAAAAAGCAAAAGCACGATTACTGATTGCAGTTCCCGTAGCATTAGCTATGATTTTTATCCTGCTGTATTTTGCATTCGGATCGTTTAAATACGCAACCCTGATTTATTCTGCAGTTCCACTTTCTGCCATTGGCGGTGTGTTTGCGTTATGGTTACGAGACATGCCATTTAGTATTTCGGCGGGAGTAGGATTTATCGCTTTGTTCGGTGTTGCCGTGTTGAATGGAATTGTACTGATTTCGTTTTTTAATCAACTAAAAGAAGAAGGAGAAATGGATATTAAATCTTTAATTCTTTTCGGAGGAAATACACGGATGCGTCCCGTAATTATGACCGCCGCTGTGGCTTCGTTGGGCTTTTTACCTATGGCCATTTCAAATTCCAATGGAGCAGAAGTGCAGAAACCATTGGCCACTGTAGTGATTGGCGGATTAATTACAGCAACATTTTTAACCCTCATTGTTTTACCTGTATTGTATTATATGGTTGAGCGAAAAAACTACCCTAAAAAAGCACAAATTGGGGTATTAGCTTTATTGCTTTTACCATTTGCATCCAATGCACAGGGTGATATGTTAAGCATCGATGAAGTGCGCAATTCGGTTATTCAAAATCATCCGCAATTAAAAAATGCACAACTGGGAATTAAACTGGAAGAAGCTTCCCGGGCCGGAGTTTATAAATTAAATCCTGTAGATATCGTATTGCAACATGGTCAGATTAACTATTCCGAACGCGACTATTATTTAGAAGCCAATCAAAACCTTGGGAATTTCGTTTCATGGTTTAAACTAGATGCGGTAACACGACAAAAAATTCTGTTGGCTAAATCGCAGGAAGAATTATTGCGAAGAGAATTATTGTATAAAGCGTCAGCAGCCTATACCGACTGGAAGTTTTCATATTATGAAGCCCAACTGTTCGATTCACTCGAAACCATGTATAAAGGCATTCACGAACGTATGCAGAAGAGAGTTAAAAGTGGAGAGTCGGATGGATTGGAAATGACTTTCTTTTCTGTCCGCTACACCACGTTGAAGAATGAAAAAGCGGCTGCTTTATCGCGCTTAAATGATGCATGGTCGCAATTGTGTTTATCCGCCTGGCTGAAAACTGAAAACAGAAGTCCTGAACTCTTGCAATGGATTATTGCATTAAAAGAAAAAGGAAATGTATCTCCTGTTTTAATGAACACCATGAATGCAACTGCCGAATTAAGTAAAATAGAAACTTCTTACGCACGCAGTTTTTATGCTCCCGAATACATGGTTGGATATTTTAATCAGTCGCTCGAAAAGGTAACCGGTTATTGGGGATTCCGTGCCGGTATTTCTATTCCTTTATGGGCATGGTCCACTAAATCCTCGGTGAACCAGGCTAAAATTAAAGAAGAGATCATCATGAATGAAATCGAAATACGTCAGCAGGAATTATCTTTTCAACTCGAGGCTTTGTTTAAACGTTATGATGTGTTAACCGGAACGCTAAACGGACAAGGCTCGGATTATATTCAAAACCTGGAAGGATTAAAACAAAAAAGTCTGTTGCAATATGTATCCGGCCAAAGCGATTTTTTATCCTTCGCACAAATTATGGACACTTATCTCAATGCCCGGATTGCACGCATGGAAATGCAGCGTGAATTCGAACAAGTGATTCATCAAATTGATTTTTTAACTTCTAGCAATTAACGCCATGAAAAAATATATTTTATATGTTTTGTTTCCCATCGCCATCGCATCATGTGGAACAAAATCTGAAACTGAAAACAATTCCGAAAGCGCTCCAACCGCCACTGTTTTTACATTGAGCGATGAGCAAATGAAAAAGAACGGAATTGAAACCGGTCATTTGCAAAAAAAGGAAATGTCGGGCTTTATCAATTGCACAGGTTCTGTGGAAGTACCGCCCCAAAATGTTGCGAGTATTCACACCCCTGTTAAAGGATTTATCCGTAGCATCAATGCAATTCAGGGCGATCATTTGCACAAAGGCGATGTTATTGCAAGCATCGATCATCCGGAGTTTGCACGTATGCAGCGTGATTTACTGGAAAGCAATGCGCGATTAGGTTTTTTGGAAAAAGAATTTGAGCGAAAAAAGGAGTTATTATCCGGCGATGCGGTTTCTAAGCGTGAATTTGAAATGGCAGAAAGCGAATTGAAATCGGAGCAAGCGCGTTTCGAAGGATTAAAATCAGAATTGCTTCTGTCTGGATTTTCCGTAGATAAAATTATTTCCAGCGGTGTAATTCAGCGCAATATTGCCATTGTATCACCTTTTAATGGTTTTGTTTCTAAATTGAATGTCAACATCGGTAAACTGGTGAATCCCGAAGATTTAATTGCGGAGGTCATTAATACCGATCACCTGCATCTCGAAATTCATGTTTATGCCAAAGATGTTGCCATGGTGCAGGAGGGACAATTAATTCAGTTTACATTACCGGGATCCGATTCCATTCACCGCGCAAAAGTGTATCTGGTAGGTAAAGCCATTAATCCGGAAAACAATACCGTAATGGTGCATGCCCATTTTGAGGATGAATCGAAATATACTGCGGGGACATTTATTAACGGACAAATTTTAACCGGTTCAAGAGAAGTGAATTCCATTTCACTGCAGGGATTGATCAAAGAAGGTGAAAACTGGTTTGTATTTGTAAAAACCGATAAAGGTTTCGTTAAATCAAAAGCAGAAATCGGATATAAAGATAACACCCAGGCAGAAATCATATCCATTGAAGGATTTACACCGGATGTTGAATTGGTGACCAAAGGTGCGTATTATTTGCAGGGAGCCGCAGAAGAATAAAAAATATTAAAACGGGAAGTGATTATTCATTTCCCGTTTTTTTAAAACTCTGATTATAAAAATCAGTTTTTTCGGGTACGGTAATAAGGATGTATTCGTGTCCCATGGTTTTGTGACAATTATTGCAGGACTCTGTGAGAACCCGGAACGATGAATTAAAATCAAAATCCTTTAGTTTTAATTCGGTCTGGAATTTACTCAATGCACTCAGGCCGTAATTTTTCATCATATCCGAAATACTGATGCTGTCTTCATATACTTTCGCATCTTTAATGGCCAACATTTCCTCTTCCATTTCGTGCAGGTAAAATTCCATCAGCGGACGATTATCATATTTTCCCGCCGCATGAAGTTTATAATGGTATTGCTGGAGTCGTACCATGTTATGTACGATTTCTATTTTTTCCCCTTCATTTTCCTGATTGTTTTTTTCCATTAAATCAGGTCTGGAAGAAGATTTTAAACCCGTTTCCATTTCCAGAATCTTTTTCTGCATATCCACCATCCGGGCATTTACCTGAATCAGGCGTACTACCGCATAAATGGCAATTCCACTCGAAAGAAGAATAAGAAACCAAACAAAAGGATTTGTTTTCATAAGCTGATTTTTAGATTAAAATAGTATTAAATCATCATGCGGAGAGTGACCTGAATCATTTTAATGAAAGGGATAGGCTGATTTCAATTATATTTACCTGATGAATTTAAGCGATAGGGACATACAACGGATTAAATTTCATGGACTTTCACCCGAAGAGGTGCAAAGACAATACACCATTTTATGCAAAGGTTTACCCTTTTCTAATCTTCATCACCCTGCCAAAATCAACGATGGAATTCTTGCGTTAAATGAAGAAGAGAGAAATCATTTTGCGCATTATTTTGATCAGGAAGCAAAAAATTATGATGTCTTAAAATTTGTTCCTGCTTCCGGTGCGGCAACACGGATGTTTAAAGATTTATATGCATTTGTGGCGGAGGGACAGTCAACACCTTCAGTAGAAAAGTTTCTTCATTCACTTTCCGAATTTGCTTTCTTTTCCTTGTTAAAAGAAAAAAAATGGGAAGGACTGGAACAAACGAAAGTGATCGAAATGGTGATTGGAAAAGAGGGATTGAATCTCGGATCCATGCCAAAGGGATTAATTCCGTTTCATCAGGAAGGTGATCGCAGTTTAACACCTATCGAATCCCATATTCTGGAAGCGATGAATTACAGTCGCTCTACAAACGGAAAAATTGCCATTCATTTCACCTTATCTCCCGAGCATCTCGAAGAGGGAAAAGCATTGATGTCTAAAACGGAAATTGAAATCAAAAACAATTACGGGATAGAATCGCATATCGAGGTTTCCATTCAACATTCTTCCACTGATACCATTGCCATTGACGATAAAAATGAATTAATCCGGAATAATGAAGGAGAGATTGTTTTTCGTCCGGGTGGACATGGCGCTTTGCTTTCTAATTTGCAATCGCTTGACGCGGATCTTGTTTATTTGAGAAACATCGATAATATTTTACCTCCTTCAAAAAATGGAGAAAATGTTTTTTATAAAAAAGTATTGGGCGGTTATTTACTGACATTACAACAAGATGTCTTTGCCTTATTGAATTCATTCCATTCCAAAAATTCCATATCGCAGGAACAAAAGGAAAAATTTTTAAAACAGTATTCCGGATTTCATGCATTTGGATTATCACTTCAGCATAACGATGATGAATGGTTCCATCGTTTAAACCGGCCAATTCGTGTTTGCGGTATGGTTAAAAATGAAGGAGAACCGGGAGGAGGTCCGTTTTGGGTTACAGATAAAAGCGGAGTGAATTTGCAAATTGTGGAAGCTGCGCAGGTTTCTTCCAATGAAGATCAACAAGCCATTTTAAAAAGTGCTACACATTTTAATCCGGTTGATTTAGTTTGCTCACTGAAAGATTTTCAAGGGTCGCTGTTCGATTTAAAGCAATTCACTGATCACGACACCGCATTAATCGTAGAAAAATCGGTGGAAGGGAAAAAAATAAAGGCATTGGAACACCCCGGACTTTGGAATGGTTCCATGGCTAACTGGCTTACTGTTTTCATAGAAATTCCGGTGAGTACATTTAATCCGGTAAAAACGGTAAATGATTTATTGAAGGACGCTCACCGATCTTAATTATTCGAAATAAAAAAAGCCTCTGAATTTTCAGAGGCTTTTTTGTTTTATCGGATCAAGGTTACATGTCCGTACGTTTCATATTTCTTGCCGGTCCATATGTCTTTCGATTTGATTTTCCAGACATACACATCGTTTTTCGCTTTAACGTTTTTATACATTCCATCCCATCCATTCGCCATCGATTCGGAGTGGAAAATTAATTCTCCCCAACGATCGAAGATGTAGAAATCAAATGCATCCGGATCAAATCCTTCTCCCAATACATAGAAGATATCATTTCTTCCATCACCATTTGGTGTGAAGGAATTCGGAGCATAAATCGTATAAATACCTTGTATCACTACGGTGTTAATCGTTGTATCTGCGCAACCATAGTTGTTGGTTACAATTAATGTTACATCGTAGTTGTTTGGATTATCATTCGGGAATTCAAATTGCGGATTAGGATCGGTAGAGGAAGATAATCCGGCAATGTCATAATTCCAGGTAATCGCATCACTGCTCGACATGTCATTAAATGTAATGAGTGTGTTGAACAGATTGGTTGGTTGCGGACCGAAAATAAAGTCTGCAACAGGATAAGGCCATGCACAAACGTAATTGCTAAAAGTCGTGTCGCCAACACATCCGTTAATCGATTCCACTGTTAAAGTAATGTCGTAACAATTAGGCGTAGAGAAGGTGTGTTGTACGGTTGGACTTTGCGTGGATGTAGTTCCATCTCCAAAATCCCAAACCACTGAACCAACTAATGCAGGATTGGTAGTATTCGTGAAATTCGTCACCAACGGTGCACATGATCCTAATAAATCGGCAGTGAAATTCGGTTGTGGTACTGCATAATGATAAACGGAAACATATTGTGTATCGGCAGGCGTTCCGCAGTTGTCGGTGATGATAACCATGTAAGTACTTGGACTCACTGTTGGTGTAACATTGATGTTTGTTCCATTGCCTGCTGCAACACCATTGAGTGACCATGCATAGTTATATGGACCACCATTACCTCCGATGGCAGAAGCTGTGATGTTTGCAGTTTCTCCCGGACAAATTGTATCGTTTTGTGAAACCGTTCCTATGATTGGAGGATTTACAAAAATACATACCTGATCACTCGGTGATACACAACCCATCGCATCGGTAGCAGTTACATCATAGCATGTTTGTACCAATGGAGAATCAGTGATACTGGCACCAGTTCCGCCATTCGACCATGAATAGGTATACGGTGCTCCATTACCACCGGCAGCAACAGCAGTCATGGTAGCGCTATTGGATAAACAAATAATCTGATCTTGTCCTGCATTAACACTCATTACCGGAGGTTGAGTAATGGTAATTACGGTGTCGCGCTGACAAAGAGCTGTATCAATAATTTCAATGGTATAAGTACCTGCAGCAAGTCCGGTCATTGCATCAGAAACAGTAACTCCATTTGTAGTTTGAATTAATGTTCCGCCTGAGTTGTACCAATTCACCGTCCACGGACCAGTTGTTCCTACCATGTTGGCTGTAACTGCTCCATCTGATGCACCATTACAACTTACATTGGTAATAATTGGATCTGGAGGGAAGCATAGGCAATCTACTACCACCATCACTGAAGATGTTCCTGTACAACCACCATTGTTATTGGTAACGGTAACTGTATAGTTCGTGGTAATATTCGGACTTGCATTGGTGGTTAAATTGTTGGGTTGAGCAACAGATGCGCTTGGAGTCCATGAATAGGAATATTGTGTGGTATCCGGAACTGACGGACAAGTTGTAAATGCAACTTTTGGTCGGGTGGTTGAAGGTGATCCCCATGAAGGTGCGTAAGTAGTTCCGCAAGCATTTGCAAAATCCTGATACAAATACTGACATTGTAATCCGGCTGTTGTAGTTTGTGGAGTAATACTGTTTTGCGTGTAGGAAGGATCAGAGGTGTTGTCGCTACAGATATCTACGATCAAATTAGAAACGCCATCCCATTCGTAAGGAGTGGTAAAGGCCATGATGTTTGATCCAACAGCAATCGGAACGTTTTGAGGTCCAAACACCGTGGTGAGTCCGGTTTCCCAACCTGATCCGAATTGTGTAATGTTGGTACATCCCATCTGAATGGTTACACCTTTATACAATGCGGTTCCGTTAATGGCGGTAACCGGTACATCCATTTCAATAATTTTTCCACCGATAAAGCCCATTGCATTTAATTCGGCGGCGGTAAAGAGCATTTGTGTGTGTCCGGATTTATACCAGTTACCCCAAATTGCAGGATAACTTGTGGTAGTATTGGCACCGGTTTGTGTTCCCGGACTAATATTGCTTAGATTTCCTGAACATCCACCGGAAGTACTTAATCCGCAAGTAGCAGGAACCCCACCTCCTAAGTCAACACTTAATACAGTGGTTCCACCACCACATTGTAAGGTATCGAACATGGTGGTTGCCGTTGGAGTAGGAGCATAAGCGGCAGCAACGGTTAAATTGACATGATCGGTTTTTACACAACCATCCGGACTCGTAATCGATAAATTGTAACCGTATGTTCCAGGCGCAGTAGCTGTAATGGTAATATTCGGACCGGTAGTGGTATTTAAATAGGTACCCGGACTCCAAACGAAGTTAAATGCTCCGGTTGGATTGGTTGTTACGTTCACCGAAATCGGATCCATTAAACAGGATTGAGTTGAAGACTGTGTAATGGTGTAGGTAAAATCAGGAACTACCGTTACAGTTACGGTATCGATATTATCACAACCACCGGTAAGGTTACTGGTAACCATATATGTGGTCGTAGCTGGAGGATTTGCAATTGGATCCGGGCAGTTTGTACAGGAAAAGTTTCCGGGATTTATTGGTGTACCGGAAATAACAGTCCAAACAAAGTTAGATCCGCCATTCGCTTGTAATTGTACGCCCTGATTCAAACAAATAATTTCATCCATTCCCGCATAGGTGGAGTTGATAACGCTTATCGTAATCGGGTAAGAGTTAATTCCAGGAATCGGACAGGCGTCATCTTCTACATCGAATGAAATAATGGATACTGGAGGTGCTCCACTGGCCACGGTGTGACAAACATGAGCAGTTACAGGATTTGTACCTGTAATAGTAATGGTAGCACCCGGAAAACTGGTAGCAATATTGGAAGTAACTGTTAAAACATTCGATGGATCTGAATCGGAAAAGGTTAGGTCGAAACAAAAACTGTCGCCTTCGCAAACCTGAATACTGTTGGCACTGGTTTGAACTCCGCCGCCGGTATAATTGGTAATACCACCTGCAGGCTGACTAGGTACCTGATTGGTACAGGTAATTACTTCAAACTGAAAATCTTGAACAACACTTCCAACAAGATTCCCGTTCGCATCATATTCTTCAATTAAAACGGCTACAATAAAATTCCCAAGCACTGTTGGCGTAAAGTTAATTTGTCCCGTAGCAGAATTAATAGTGATACCAGTAATTGGTACCGCCCCTGTATATGGTGGGTTATAAGTAATGGTTCCCGTTGCCGAAGTCATGGCCGGTATTAAAGAAAACACCAGGGTATTTCCATCGGGATCCAATGCCGACATGTTGAAGTTTACAGGCTGATTAGCACATACGTAGGGAATGGGTTGTGATGTAATCTGCGCAGAGGTATTGCATGGGGCATCCGCATTATTTAAGGTAGATTCCCAATAATAACTATCCTGATTCGGGGAGTTAATACTGGTGTTTCTGCAGCAGGATGAATAGGCAAAGGTCCAAGAATCACAGGTGTCAGGTAAAGTAACGATACCTGTCCACTGATGCATCCAAACACCCGGAAGTGTACCACCGTTACATTCGGACTGACCAATCTGTGCCGGACAAAGCTGAGATACTTCCTGCTGGAAAATGGTATTGGTTAGGGTAAGGGAGGTTAACCCTGTAATACCGCAATCATTAGTAATCGTAATCGTTTGGTTACCGTTCGATTCAAATGCAGTTCCGCAGTCCTCGAAAAGGGTCAGCGTAATCGCATATTGGTTGGGTCCAACACATTCGTAAGTTATATTACCACCCGGAACGTGAGATGCGCTGGCGGTTTGAGCTACGAATAAAGCAGTGGCCCAAACTGCAGGTAGGTAAAGAAACTTGCGGAAAAAATTCTTCATGGTAAAAAATACTTTTCTTTATGACTGAAATCTTGTGAAAAGGTTGCCTTTTGGTGAAGACAAATTTAACTCATAAATTGAGCTATATCAGATGAACAAGCGAAGAATCAAAAGGTTTAACAATGCGTAAAGGAATTGTGAAATTTTAGCAATGGTTGAATGAAACAGATATTGGTTGGCATAACAGGAAATATAGGTTCCGGGAAGTCGCTTGTTTCTTCTGTTATACAGGAATTTGGCTATCCGGTTTTTGATGCGGATTTATCCGGAAGAACCATTTTGGATCATCATAGGAATGCAATTGAAGCGGTAAAAAAAATACTTGGTGATTCGGTGTATGCGGATGGAAAAGCAGATCGAAAAAAAATTGCAGCAATTGTATTTAAGGATCCCGAAAAGCTAAAAGCCTTAAACGAAGTGATTCACCCGCTGGTAGCCGAGGATTTTGAACAATGGCGGAAAAACCAAAAAACGGATTTGATTTTCAGAGAGGCAGCCATCATGATTGAAAGCGGGGCTTATCGAAATTTAGACCATTTAATTTTGGTGAAGTGTCCGGAACAAACACGCATTGATCGAGTGATTCAGCGTGATAAATCCACCCCGGAATTGGTTTTGCAACGAATTAAAAATCAGATGCCGGAAGAAGAGAAGGAAAAATACGCAGATTTTGTCATTGTAAATGATGGTTTCCATGCGGTTATTCCCCAAATTCAGTCCCTCATCCATCAACTTACTAGTCATGCGCATTCTTGATCCTGCTTCTTTAAAAAAATCGGACGAATTAACGATTGCTTCAGAAGGAATTTCATCTTCCGAACTCATGGAACGAGCGGGGATTCGCTTTATGGATGAGTTTTTAAATGATGCTTCATTGTTACGTGCATTGCAATATGGAAATGAAGAAATACGAATTGGAATTGTATGCGGACCCGGAAACAATGGGGGAGACGGACTGGTGCTTGCTCGTCACTTACACATTCAGGGATTTTCAGTTGAGGTTTTTATTCTAAAAGAAAAAGAAAATCCCAGCGCCGATCATTTATTGAATCTGGAGCGATGCAAAGAAAAAAATGTTCCGATACAATTTATTCATTCGGAAAAAGATATTCCTGATTGGAGTGGGTTTCAATTTTTAGTGGATGCCTTGTTTGGGTATGGACTTAACCGCAAAACAGAAGGACTCGCAAAAAATATCATTCAATCCTTAAACCAATCGTTGGTGAAAATTTACAGCATCGATATTCCCAGCGGATTGTTTTGTGAAGATAATTCTCAAAATCCGGCAGATGGAATTATCCGTGCCTGGAAAACATTTACGTTTCACTGTCCGAAACTCTCCTTTTTATTTCCCGAAAATTCGAATTATGTCGGTCACTGGAAAGTAATTGATATTGGTTTGAAAGAAAATTCCGTTTTAAAAAAAGAACGGATTTTTTCTACGCATGAATTAATCGTGAATCATTTAAAACTACGTTCCAAATTTTCGCATAAAGGAGATTATGGTCACGCTCTTTTATTGGCAGGATCAAAAGGAATGTTTGGCGCGGCGGCATTGTCTTCCTCTGCCGTTTTATTATCGGGAGCAGGATTGTTAACTACCCATTTGCCATCACACGGTGCGCAAATGTTGCATAGCTATTTACCGGAAGCCATGGTTAACGCAGACGAAAATGAAGATTTTATTACGGAGATTCCTGATTTAAGTCGGTTTGATGCCATTGGGGTGGGACCCGGAATTGGAAGGGATAAACAAACAGCCAATGCGCTTAAAGTATTAATTCAGCAATGCAATGTTCCAATGGTGATTGATGCAGATGCACTGAATCTTCTTGCAGAAAATAAAACCTGGCTTGCATTTCTTCCGCAGAACACCATTCTTAGTCCACACCCCGGCGAATTCGATCGTCTGTTTGGTAAACACAGTAGCAGTTGGGATCGTTATTTAACTGCGAAAGAAGAGGCTATAAAAAAAGGAATCATCATCATTCTAAAAGGCGCTCACACACTTGTGGCATTTCCCAATGGAGATGTATTTTTTAATTCAACCGGAAATCCATCTATGGCCAAAGGTGGATCGGGAGATGTGTTAACAGGAATTATTCTGGGTTTGTTAAGCAGAGGCTATGAACCGGCTACCGCTGCTGTAATGGCCGTTTATATTCACGGTAAATCAGGCGATATGGCCTTGAATGAGCGTGGACCCGAATCTGTTTTGGCTCGCGATATTCTTGGATTCCTGCCAATTTGCTTTCAGGATTTGTACAATTGAAGAAAGGTGCTCAATTATCGTTTTAGTCATTGGATTCCGATAATTCGTCTATTTTTCTTTTGATACGGGTTTACTCTTAGGTATTTTTACTGGTAACCACTATTTGCCACCAGTACTTATGCCTAGAAGAGAGCGATTTATTCTGGTTATACTCTGTTTGTTTTGGATCACTTCTTCCAATGCACAAAGTGTAGCCAATTATGCGGTAAGCAGAACAACGGGTATAACCTATTCCTCCATTTCCACCAGTGGAAGCGCCATTCCCAGTTGGCGTAATACCACTTCATTTACGCAGGACGATAACCGCAGTTATTTTATTCCAATCGGTTTCGATTTTTGGTACGATGGTACGCGTTACACCCAGCTTTCTGTTTCTACCAATGGCTTTATTGATTTTTCATCTTCTACCGACGATGGTGGTCCCATAGCTGATGCATTCGGATATGCCAATGCCGCCTTTACACAAGCCGCTGCAGCCAATGCCACACGTCCCGCCCTCGCTCCTTTTTACGATGATTTAATGGCTCAGGGAGGTACAGATCCATTGGGGAACAGTATCCGTTATTCCTTAACAGGAAGTGCAGGAAGCAGGGTTTTTACAGTGGAGTGGATCAACATGGCCATTTATACCAACGTAACTCCAAGTCTTAACTTCCAGGTTAAATTATACGAAGGCACCGGGGTGATAGAATATTTGTATTCTACCATGAACTCAGGTACACATACCTTTTCCTATACCTGTGGAATTAATGCACCTAACGTAAGCAACACACCAACGGCAGCGCAATTAAAAACACAACAAACAGCCAATACGGCTACTTTTTCGAATACGGTTCAAAATAATTTATCGGTGATGCCCGCAGCTAATTCAAAACTTAGCTTCGTACCACCGGTACCTGCAAATCCGGTAAGTGGATTAACCTTTTCTTCGGTAACGCAAACATCGATGAATGTTAACTGGACAAACTGGGCCACCAATGAAGTGGGTTATGCCGTTTATTATTCTTACGATGGAATCAATTATTATTTCGCCGGTCAAACAGCTGCCAATGCTACTACCTATGCAGCAACAGGATTATGGCCGGGAACAACTTATCAATGGCGTGTTTTCGCCGTTACCGAAGGAGCATTAAGTAATGCCTCTACAGGAACACAATCGACCTCTGCTGCAACGGTTGTTTATTCGAATGTGACCAATGGAAACTGGAATACTCCGGGAACATGGACCTCCAATTCGGTTCCCACTGCCGGAGATAATGTGGTTATTCGCAACGGACATACGGTTACTGTAAACGTGACCAATGCGGCTTCACCTGCAGTATGTAATAATTTGCAAATAGGAGAAGGAACCAGTGGTACGTTAAGAATGGGAGTAAATGGAAATCCTGTTTATCTGAAAGTGAACGGAAACATTTCAATAAATACAGGCGCAAGTTTTTCTGTGCCTACCAATTCCAACAACCAAACCAACATGCTCTATTGTTTCGGTAAAATCCTCAACAATGGAACAATGGATTTTAAACCGGACAATAACAGTTTTGCCAATATAGAATTCAACCGTAATTCATCACAATCCTTCACCGGAAGTGCAGCATTAACCCGCTTAAATTTAATTACACTTAATATCGGATCTTCAAGCGATGATCGTTTGGATGTTTCCGTTTCTAATTTGAATCTACCCAATAACTTTTTAACGCTGAATTCAGGTACCTTTCATTATTCGGGGAATGATGCTTTAACCATGAATGTATCTACCACCACTTACAGCATCCCCTTTAATACAGGTTTGTGGATGGATGGTGCAAATGCTACCATGCAAATAACACAAGATGTAGATTTAAGAGGTGTATTGCGCATTACCCAGGGAACATTTAATGCGGGTACAGTTGCGGAAGCGGATTTAAATTCGAATGGTGGTGATTTATTTATTGAAGGCGGGACTTTAAATGTTGGTGGCCGATATACCAATGTGAATCAAAATACCATTTCTAAATTTCAGATTAGCGGAGGTACCATGATTGTTCCTTCTGTGTCCACTGCAATTAACGGACAATCTCCTTTCCAGATTACATCACCCGGTGCAGTTTTTAATATGAGCGGAGGTACAATAGTCATTCGCAATAAAGGAGGAACCGGTGCTCAGAATTTAGGATTTACGGTGAATAATGTTTCATTTTCGAATGTTACGGATGGAACACTTCAAATTGGAAACGCAAGTACAACGGCAAATTCCATCATTAATATTAATACTTCTGTTCCTGTAGGAAATCTATTGGTAAATCGTTCAACGGCAACGGCATTGTTAAATACAAATCCGCTTACAGTCGTTAAGAATGTCACCATTACTGCAGGGACATTTAATACCAATAACCTGAATGTAACCTTAGGAGGAAACTGGACCGACAACGATGTTTTTGTTCCGGGGACATCAACCGTTACGTTTAATGGAAGTACACAACAAAGCATTAATGATCCCAACGGAGAAACATTTAATCACCTTGTAGCAGGTGGTACCGGCGGAGTGCTTTTAAATACTGATATTACAACCAACGGAAATTTGACCATTAATTCTTCACTGGATGTTTCAGCGGCGAATAAATTGATTACCACAAAACGAAATTGGACCAACAATGGTTCTTTTGTTGCGCAATCAGGGAAAGTTATTTTCTCGGGTACGGTAGCTCAAATCATGAATGGAAGTTCCACTACCGATTTTTACGATTTGGAAATAAATAATACAGCCGGAGTTAGTGCGCAAACCTCCACTTTTGGAGTACGTGATGCTATTTTCCCTGTGGCAGGTAATTTAAATGCTGCTGGAGCGGCTGCATTTATCCTTTATTCCGACGCTGCACAAACAGCCCGAATTGCACCACGGACAAGTGGGACATTAAGCGGGACATTCACCGTTCAGCGTTTTATTTCGGCACGTGCTGCGGGGTATTCAGATATGTCATCACCCGTGAGCAACGCAACCTTTGCAGATTGGTCGGCCGATATGCTGATGATTTACGGTTATAATCCACCCAATGTATATCCATCCGCATGGTCGTACAGCGAAAGTTTGTGGGATTATGTTCCGGTGACCAGTGCTGCTACTGCAATTACTCCCGGAAAGGGGTATGAGTTATGGCTCGATAGTTATGGAAATTATACGTCATTCAATGCCACCACCATCGATACAAAAGGAATTCCGAATCAGGGAACAATCAATGTGTCATCACAAATTACACACGTAAACGACGGATGGAATCTGATTGGTAATCCTTATGCATCATTTGTTTCCTGGGATAATTTATTATCCAGTTCCACACAGGTGGCATCTACCATTATGATTTATGATGAAACGATAGGTGATTTTGCAACCTTTACTTCCGGTTCAGGCATTGAGTTGGCTCCTCATCAGGGATTCTGGATTCAAACCACAGGAACTTCTGCTGCATTTTCATTTACGGAAAATCACAAAACTACTTCCGTCAACAGTTCCTATCGGAATTCGGATGTTGCATTTGTTTTACGTATTAAGCAAAATGATGCAGGAAAATTATTTAGTTCCGGCACACGTTTCATTTTTAATGATCAGGCAGAAAATGGAAAAGATGAGCATGATATTACATTTTTAAAACTGCCGCATCCTGAAGCGCCTGCTTTATTTTCGGTAAGTGAAAATTATTTTTTACGTGATAATTATTTGCCTTCCTCTTCCTTTATACAGATTCCCGTTTATTGCAAAGTTGGTGTCTCCGGAACCTATACCATGAAACCGGAAAATCTCGATTATTTGTTAGCAGGAGGATATAGCTGTGCGCGGGTGTACGACAAAAAAATGGCGAGGTATTTCGATTTGTTGTCGGATGAAGAATACAATTTCGATGCTTCCATCAGCGACGATCCGGATCGTTTTATTTTGGTGCTCTCCAGTGAAGGTTCTGAATGTGTTCCTGATTTGAGTAAATCCAATGGTTCAGGAAATGTTTCGGTATTGCAAACACCGGATAATATTCGTGTTAACCTCGCATTGGGCGGGAGTGTAAATGCACGTGTGGAAATGATGGATATGAACGGAAAATTAATTCATTCTATTGGAGAAGTTAGTCCAACCGGAACCATCACCTTACCTTATCCTGTGGTTGCGGGAATGTATTTAATGTCGGTTAGCTGTGGAGATTTTGTGAAAACGGAAAAAGTACTTGTCCGTTAATACAGCTTAAAACAAAAAAGGGGATCCGCGGATCCCCTTTTTATTTAATCAATTTTCTTATAAAGCAGCTGCTTGTTTTGTAGCAGGAATGGTTCTTCCGGGATACACTTTTAATGCATGTTCCAGAATTTCTACCGATTTTTTTAATGCTTCTTTATTCAGTACGTAGGCTAAGCGAACTTCATTCTGACCCAATCCTTTTGTAGCGTAAAATCCTGTTGCAGGTGCCATCATTACGGTTTGGTTTTCAAATTCAAATTCTTCGAGCATCCACTGGCAAAATTTATCGGCATTGTCGATCGGTAATTGCGCCATCGCATAAAATGCACCACCGGGTTTGGGACAGGTAACGCCTTCAATTTTGTTTAATCCGTCAACCAAAACATTTCTGCGCTCTACATATTCTTTCACCACATTATCGAAATATTCTTGTGGCGTGTCCAACGCAATTTCAGAAGCAATTTGTCCGAATGAAGGCGGACTCAAACGTGCTTGGCCGAATTTTAACGCAGCAGCAATCACTTCTTTATTTTTGGTAATCAATGCACCGATACGTGCTCCGCACATGGAGTAGCGTTTGGATACGGAGTCGACCAAAATCACGTTGTTTTCAATTCCTTCCAGATTCATGGCTGAATACGGAGATGCACCATCATAACAGAATTCGCGGTACACTTCATCGGCAAATAAAAACAAATCATGTTTTTTAACGATATCACGAAGTGCTTCCAATTCCTTTTTCGAGTAGAGGTATCCGGTTGGATTTCCGGGATTGCAAATCAGAATTGCTTTTGTTTTGGGAGTAATTAATTTTTCAAATTCCTCAATGGCAGGCAATGCATATCCATTTTCAATTCGCGCTGTAATCGGTTTTACGGTTACACCGGCCATTACGGCAAATCCATTGTAGTTAGCATAAAAGGGTTCAGGTATAATGACTTCATCACCTGCATTAAGGCAAGTCATGAATCCAAAAACCAAAGCTTCTGATCCACCGGTGGTGACAATAATATCGTTATGGTCGATATGAATTCCGTATTTCTCGTAGTATTTAGCCAAACCTTTACGGTAGCTTTCATTACCTGCACTGTGTGAATATTCAATCACTTTCAGGTCAATCTTTTTCATGCCTTCGCGAACAATTTCAGGCGTTTCAATATCGGGTTGACCAATGTTGAGGTGATAAACTGTTCTTCCTTTACGTTTGGCTTCCTCGGCATAAGGAACCAGTTTACGAATAGGAGAAGGAGGCATCATGTGCCCTTTTTCGGAAATGCTTGGCATAAATAGAATTTTTACGAATGCAAATTTCGCAAAGAATCGGCAGGCTGCCAAAAAAGAAAGGATGGATTATTTAATAGGGTGCTTATTATCGACCATTACCCTGAATCGCACTTCGGTAGGATTCTTTTTGGTATTGGCATAAATCTGAAGAATCCGGTCCTGATATCCGATTTTGCCCTTGGTATCGAAACTCACCTTAATTACACCACTTCCTCCCGGAGGAACAGGTTCCTTGGGATATACGAATTTTGTGCAGCTGCATTGCACTTTTATTTCACTGATGATTAATGGAGCAGTTCCCTTATTGGTAAACGGAAACTCAAACCGCAAGAGTTCACCCTCGGGTGTTTTAGGAAGCTTTATGTTAGCGTCCTTAAATGAAAACTCCGCTACCTGCGCAGTGGCAAGAGCGGAGTTTATCAGTAGTATTAGAAAGAGGATGAACCTCATACTCATTTATTTTTCAACGGGAGCACCGCCACCTTCAGTTTTAACAGGAGCACCGCCACCTTCAACAGCTTCAACTGTACCTTTAATGCGAAGTGTTTTAACACCTTCGTTTACGGCATTCGAAGTAACTGTTACTGATTTGTTGATCGGACCAACACGCTTAGTGTCGTATTTTACTTTAATTACTGCAGAAGCACCTGGTTTAATTGGATCTTTTGGCCATTCAGGAACTGTACATCCGCAAGAACCTTTTGCATCTGAAATGATCAATGGAGCATTTCCGGTGTTGGTGAATTTGAATTCGCACTCACCGTTTCCGTTTTGTTTTACGGTTCCGTAATCATGCACTTCTTTATCGAAAGAAATGGCAGGACCTTGTGCTGTTTGTGCTTTCGATTCTGTGTTGATTGCAAATACAGAAAGGAAAAGTACACCGAAAGAAAGAGCTAACTTTTTCATTGTTATGGTTTTTATTTATTCAACGTTTAGGGTTTCTCAAAAATAACGGCTTTTCTACAGAAGGTTGCCTGCTTTAACAAAACTTTAACAGGACCCTTTTTCGATAACCGTGATAACAATTGCAAATGATGTGCCAATTTCTAATTGTTGAGAATGAATGGGTTATTGTCCGCCCGGTACACTGCCCTGACTTTTCACCGGTGCACCCCCGCCTTCTTCTGCGTCAATTTGTCCCTTTATCCGTATCAGCTTAGCCGGTTCATCAGGATCATTGGATTTTACGGTGATTGATTTGGTGAACACGCCCACACGTTTGGAATCGTAATGCACTTTAATAACACCTTTTCCGCCCGGAGGAATGGGGTCTTTGCTCCATTCGGGAGTGGTACAACCACAGCTGCGTTCCACGTCGCTTATCACCAGCGGAGCGGTGCCGGTGTTTTTAAATACAAATACATGCTCAACCACCGAATTTTGCTTTTTGTGTTCAAAATCGTATTCGGTTTCTTCAAATACAATGTTAGGTTCAGAAACAGCCTGTGCTTCGCTTTCATTCAATGGAAAGAACACTGCACAGAGGAGGAGAGAGGCTAAAATGGATCTTTTTTTCGTTTTCATGGCTTTCGTTTTTTTCAAAGAAACAAAGCCCCGCAGAGGATTTTAGGAAATTAACGGAACGCTAACCGGAATTAACAAGTCATTAGCAATTGTGCTTAGCTGAAACTAAATCCTAAATTTGCAGGAAATTTGAATTATTACAGTTTATGGAAATCCCTAAAAAGTTCGAGCCCGAAGCGGTTGAAGGTAAATGGTACAAGCATTGGATGGACAAAGGCTATTTTCGCTCGGTCCCCGATAAAAGGGAGTCCTACACCGTGGTGATACCTCCTCCAAACGTAACCGGCGTGTTGCACATGGGACATATGCTGAATAATACCATTCAGGACGTACTGATTCGTCGCGCCCGTATGCTGGGAAAGAATGCCTGCTGGGTTCCGGGTACCGACCATGCTTCGATTGCTACAGAGGCAAAAGTGGTGAATAAACTGCGTAAAGAGGGAATTAAAAAATCGGACCTTACCCGCGAAGAGTTTTTACAACATGCATGGGATTGGACCGAAAAGCATGGTGGAATTATTTTAGAGCAATTAAAAAAACTGGGCGCCTCCTGCGATTGGGACCGCACCCGTTTTACGATGGATGAACATTATTACAATAGTGTAATTGATGTTTTTATTGATTTATATAATAAAGGAAAAATTTACCGCGGCGTTCGGATGATCAATTGGGATCCGGAAGCATTAACCGCCGTTTCGGATGAAGAAGTAATTCACAAAGAAGTGAATTCGAAATTGTTTTATGTACGCTATAAAGTAGATGGTACCGATGATGAGTGGGTAGTTATAGCAACTACACGTCCGGAAACCATTATGGCCGATACCGCAGTTTGCGTTCACCCGGAAGATGATCGTTATAAATCGCTCATTGGGAAAAAAGTAATTATTCCGATTGTAAACCGATTGGTTCCCATTATTGCAGATACGTATATCGACAAAGAATTTGGAACGGGTTGCTTAAAGGTAACGCCGGCGCATGATATTAATGACTACGAACTCTCCAGAAAACATAACCTGGAAATCATCGATATCATGAATGATAACGGTACATTAAATGAACATGCCGCACATTTTGCCGGTATGGATCGTTTTAAGGTTCGTAAAGAAATTGAAAAACAACTTGAAGAATTAGGTTACCTGGTGAAGGTTGAAGATCATATTAATAAAGTTGGATTTTCTGAACGTACCGATGCCGTAATTGAACCAAAATTATCGCTGCAGTGGTTTGTAAGTATGAAAGAACTTTCGGAACCTGCGTTGGAAACGGTAATGAACGATACCATTCGTTTTTATCCGAACAAATTTAAAAACACCTATCGCCACTGGATGGAAAACATCAAGGACTGGTGTATTTCGCGTCAGTTGTGGTGGGGACATCGCATTCCGGCTTATTACTTTGGTAATGGAGCAAATGATTTTGTTGTTGCAAAATCACCGGCAGAAGCGCTTCAGTTGGCCATTAAAAAATCGGGTAACTCCGCATTAACCGAAGAACAGCTTCGTCAGGATGAAGATGTACTCGATACCTGGTTTTCTTCGTGGTTGTGGCCCATTTCTGTTTTCGACACCGATATATATACCAGCGGTAAAGCGAATGATGAATTGAAATATTATTATCCGACAGCCGATTTAGTAACTGCTCCTGAGATCATGTTCTTCTGGGTAGCACGAATGATTATTGCAGGATATGAATACATGGATCAGTTTCCATTCCGCAATGTGTATTATACCGGAATTGTTCGCGATAAACTCGGAAGGAAGATGTCGAAATCGCTGGGTAACTCACCCGATCCGATTGAGTTAATTCAAAAATTCGGAGCCGACGGTGTACGTGTTGGAATGTTATTGTCATCGCCCGCAGGAAACGATTTGTTATTCGACAGTGGACTCTGCGAGCAAGGAAGAAATTTCAGTAACAAAGTTTGGAATGCTTTCCGTTTGGTTTCGAGCTGGAAAGTGAGTGATCAGGAGCAACCGCAAGGGAATGCAGTTTCCATCGAATGGTTTGCTTCACGCTTTGAGCAATCGCTGGCAGAGATCAATGATCATTTCGAAAAATTCAGAATTTCGGATGCACTGATGAGCATGTATAAATTGGTGTGGGACGATTTCTGCAGCTGGTACCTCGAGATGATTAAACCCGGATTTGAAGCTCCGATTGATCAGAAAACGTATGAAGCTACTATTTCCTTCTTCGAACAATTACTGCGTGTTATGCATCCGTTTATGCCATTTATTTCGGAAGAGATCTGGCACTTAATCCGCGAGCGTTCTGAAGACGATTGTTTGATTATTGCAAAATGGCCGTCCACCGGAAAAGTAAATGACGAGGTGATTCGCCGTTTCGATTTTGCGGAAAAAGTTATTTCAGGTATTCGAACCATCCGTAACGAAAAAAGCATTGCTCCAAAAGTAAAATTGCAGCTTTCGGTGTTGAGCAGGGAAAAAGATATTGACCGTTCATTTGATGAAATCATTTGTAAGCTTTGTAATATTTCTTCATTGGAATATGGCAGTGAGAAAATTTCAAATGCCTATACCTTTGTGGTAAAATCGAACGAATATTTTATTCCGTTTAATGAAAGCATCGACGTAAAAGTTGAAATTGAATCACTTCGCAAAGAATTGGAATACACCAAAGGATTTTTGAATAGTGTAACCAAAAAATTAAGCAACGAACGATTTGTTGCAGGTGCTCCAGCTGATGTGGTTGAACTTGAAAAGCGAAAAATGGCAGACGCCGAGGCAAAAATTAAAGTGTTAGAAGAAAAAATATCCAGCCTGAACTAATATGAAAAAATTCATTCTCTCTCTTTGTATGGCCATTCCTGCTTTGGTGGGATTCGCACAGGAACAAAATTGTATGCCGGAGTCGGTATATGCCGATTCAGCATTTAATGTTGAGGTGGCTCGTGTTATTTATAAAAAGTTCGCTACCAGTAACTCGCCCTTGTTTAAAGGAAAATATTTACGTCAGGTTGCCACTTCTAATTTTGAGGAAAAGCAAAAGGACGGTAAAGTAATTTACCGCGATATCGATTTTTTAGTGGCCAAGCAAAACGATAAAGGCGAATGCAAATTGATGAAGTTTACTATTCGTCAGGAATTTTCTGCAGATGGAAAATGGGGAAAACCCATCATTCAATCCTTCGCTCCGGCTACCGGTTCGCCCGACTGCAATTGTGTGCTGGCTAAAAAGGATTGGTATAAGCCCTGATCGTTTAAACGGATTGAAATTTAATCAGGATCTCCTTCACTTTGGTGAAACGGAATCCTGATTTTTTTTGTGATTAAATTTCTGTTTTCACAATTTTCACTTCCCACAGTTTAGGATAGTTTTTTCCGGTGACATAAATTTTTCCATTGGAAGGATCAAAGGCAATTCCATTAAGGACATCAATTCTCGGATGCATATCCTCTGCTTTTAAAATATCTGTAAACGAAATTTCCCCGGTAATTTTTCCGTTGGAAGGATCAATGCGAACTACTGTGTTGGTTTGGTAAATATTCGCCCAGATTTCGCCATTGATGTATTCTAATTCGTTAATGAGGTTTTGTGGACCCTTATTGTTGTAAACTTCAATCGTTTTTGTTTTTTCGAGCGACTCCGGATTCAGAAAATAAAGTTTGTTGCTTCCATCGGAGTAGATAATGCTTTTGCCATCGGTGGTTAATCCCCAACCTTCCGTATCGTAATTGAACTCACCGGTTTTTTCAAAGGTCTTTTTATTGTACACAAATCCTTTTTTACTGCGGTAGGTCAATTGATAAAGCTTATCTCCTAAAATGGTAATCCCTTCTCCAAAATACTGATTGTCGAGTTTTAATTGTTTCTGAATTTTTCCGGTGTAACGGTCCACAATACGCAACTCCGATTTTCCTTCCAGACCCGTTCCTTCATACATCGTTCCATTGTCGATAATCAAACCCTGTGTATAAGCTTCCGGATCGTGCGGATAGGTATTGATCACCTGATAGGTGTATTGTGCCGGTTCAATATCTGAAATCAAATAAAAATGCGAAACCTGTTCTTCCCGTTCTCCTTTAGAAGAAACTAACACCGTCTTCATCGATTTTTTTCCGAGTGATAAACTGTCGGTAGAAAGTTCAAAGGAGTAAGCGTTATTTTTTCCTGCTGTTGAATAAACCAAATGCTGATCTACGAAAAAGTAAACACTGTCCGTTTCCGTTGCAGGATTTCTAAGGCTAAGTTCGAGTTTAACTTTAGTACCAACACTTACCTGACTCCCACCATTTGGTGATGCAATATAAGAGCGTGAACTATTGGCAATGATGGGATCATTTCCCTGATGCCTGGGTTTGTCATCTCCGTTGCATGCTACAAGAACTGCAAGAATACCTGTAAGCGAAATGATGTTTTTAAAGCCTTTCATAAAGCAAAGTTAGAAAATCGGTCGTTCACCCGGGGGCTGGACCAAAAATCGTTTAGGATTGCTTTAAAACGCGGAAAGCAGTACGTCTGTTGCGTTGGTGTTGTTCTTCGTACTTATCCGGATCCGATTTTTTAATGGCTTCAATATCATCGCACTTAAAGAGTGGCTCGGTTTCGCCGTAACCTTGAGGAATTAAACGCTCGCGCGCAATACCTTTCGAAATCAGATAGTCTACGCACGACTGAGCACGTTCTTGAGAAAGTTTCATGTTGTAGGCATCCGACCCGCGGCAATCGGTGTGCGATTTTATTTCTACTACCAGGTCATTGTTCAGCATTAAGAAATCGTAAAGCTGATCCAGAATTTCTTTGGATTTCGGACGAAGCGTTGCTTTGTTAAAGTCGTACTCAATACCGGGAATTTCAATTTCACCGGCAGGGATCGGACGTAAAAAGAAATCCTGCTCCAGTGTTTTGCTTTCTGTTAATCCGAAAGTAGTAACTGTGGCAGCATCAGCAAAGAATTTTGTTTTCTTGGCTTTAATAAATAATTCCTGCTCCTGTTTTAAATCCTGCGAGTAAAAACCGTTTTCATCGGTGGTTAGGAAAATAGGTTCATCCTGACCGTTTACATCGTTAAAGGTTAAGAGTGCATTTGGAATAATATCATCGGTTTCTGCATTGTAAACAAAACCGGTGAGTTTAAACGCAATCGGCGAATTGGTGAATTCATAAATGTCGTAGCAATGACCACCATCGCAAGGTTCTCTGTCGCTCGAGAAGTACCCGTGTTTTAAAAAACGATCTGCCGTAAAATAAGCATCGTCCTGCGGCGAGTTAAACGGTAATCCGATGTTTCCAGGTGTGGCATAGGTGGAGTCATCCGGATTGTAATAGCTTTTGAAAATATCTAAACCACCGGTTGAATTATGTCCATTGGAACTAAAGAACAGGGTAGAAGAAACGTGATGTAAAAAAGGAGTTACTTCGTCGTATTCGGAATTGATGGTAGGACCCAAATTGCGTGGATTAACGGGATGACCATTTTCATCGATGTCGCAAACCCAAATATCAAAACCACCCGATCCGCCCGGACGATTACTGGAATAGAATAGTTGTTTTCCATCCATGGATATAAATGGATTTTTACTTTGGTATCCAGGAACATTTACACTTGAATCGAGTTTATACGCTTCAAAGAACATGTTGTTCATCATACGTGCTTCGTAGATGTTTACATCATTGCGGTTTAAATCCGACCAACGGGTGAAATACATAAATCCGTCAATGGACATACTTCCGGCTCCATCATGTAAACCGGTATTTACAGGTCGTCCAAAATTACGAGGGGTCGACCATCCTGCTTCATTTTTTTCTGCCCAATACAAATCGCAGAGATATTCCGATTGTTGTTTTTCCGGATCAAGTAATACACCGCCTGTACGCGCACTGGTAAAAATTATTTTTTCATAACCATCCCAATAAATCGCAGCAAAATTCGATGTTCCTTTATTTACGCTCGAAGTATCGAGCATAGTAATGATTACTTCGCTTTTTACATTGTTTACGTCTTTGGCATAATAACAACCAATCATGTCGCGGTCTGCACATTTCGCCAGTGAATCGGTTCGTTTATCGTTTTGTAAATATTTTTCGAAATGAATTACTGCAGTGTCGTACTCCTTGATTTGCATATAGGAGTAACCCAGAAAATATTCGTCCTCCGGAAAATGTCCGGTGGTTAAACTATTTTTAAACGAAGGAATAGCAGCACTGTAATCGAAAATGTATTTCTGACACATGGCAATGCGATGCAACACATAACTGCGCATCGGGACTTCAGAACCTTGTTTGTTTTTTAATTGTCCCAGTTTCTGATTGGAGATTTCAGGTTCGTAGGGACGAATCTGCAGGTTCATTACTGAGGTATCATCGAGCGTTTTTAAATAGTAATTCAATGCAGAGGAATAATCCTTCGCCTTGTAGTACTGATCGGCATAATGCAACCAGAGTTTTTTAGATTGTGCAAATGTGGAGCACGAAATCAGAAGTAGTAATACGGTTATAATTCGTTTCATGGAGATGATCAGATACGAGGACAAATCTTTTGTGTTTTACTTTTTGGTTTTTTACCGATGTAGGTCAGCGATACTTCAAAGGCACCTTTTCCGTTGGAAGATGGTTGCAGTGTAGAAATATTAATATCGTATGCCAGCTTACCGGTGAAATTTCCTTTACGTGCACCGAGTGATAGGATGGCAGCATCTTTGTTTCTGTACACAACGCCACCAAGTACCATTACCTCACTTTGCTTCATGAAAAATCCGGCATCGCAAGCAGCGGTAATTTCGCTGGCAGATGATTGCATCATGTATAACACTTTCGGTAATACATAAATGAATTCCGTAATGTTAATCCGAACCCCGGTGTGCGCATAAAAACGCATGGGTAATTTATTGGGACCACTAAAAAATGATTCTTTGGGTGTTAAGAGATTAAATGCAGATACTCCTAAAAATGGATTTAAGCGACTTTGTTGTTTGGAGTGATAATACAATAATCCGGCATTAAGTTGCGGAACCAAAACAGAATTGGATTGGAAATTTTCTCCGCTCGGAAGTGAATTATCAAATCCGCCTCCATTGGTAGTTACATACTGATTATCGTAAGTGAGCAATTGGTACTCTACCGATTTTTGCGTTACTCCGGCTTGCAATCCCATGGAGAAATTATGCGTTTTTTTGCGATCGAGCGGAACGGTATAGGCTGCAGAAACTGTTCCTTGTAAGGCATTGTAATTTCCTAAACCTGCACGCATATTTATGATCTGTGCTCCAAATCCCCATTTGCCGGTAGGCATATCGAAACTTAGCAACGAGGTGTTGTAAGGTTTAAAATTAACCGTTCTCCATTGTGTGCGTTGTTGCGCATGCAATCGCCAGTCTCCTTCAAACACGCCGGTCATGGCCGGGTTTAAAAAGAGTGGTCCTGCATCATACATGGATAAATGAAAATCCTGTGTTTTGCCCAATAGCGCAAAGCAGCTGAATCCAAAAATTAATATCGACTTCTTCATAATCATTAGCGCATTAGGGTTACGTCACCGGTTTTGTTAAACACTTTTCCGCCGGTAATTACAACTTCAACTGTCCAGGTGTAAACACCCATAGGTTGATCTTCACCTTTAAAGGTGCCGTCCCATCCTTCATTTTGATCGGTGGTTGAGAAAATAAGTTGTCCCCAACTATTATATACACGGAACACGATAGATTCAAATGGTCCTCCTCTTACACGGAACACATCGTTTTCTCCATCGCCATTCGGAGTAAATCCGGAAGGTACTGCAGGGAGAAGCGTCACGATCATTTCATTGCGTGCTGTATCGGTACAACCGTTTTGATCGGTTACAATTAAATCGACATAATACACACCGCCGTTGTTGTAAACGTGAGTAGGATTTTGCTGATTGATTCCGGCAGAGTCGCCAAAATTCCAATACCAGTCAATGATGGGTGTTGTACCTGTAGATAAATCTGTGAACTGTACAGCCTCCAGTGCAAGTACCGGATTCGGACTCATGGTGAAAGCTGCATTTGGACGTGGAATAATGGTAACAGGAATAATTACAGTATCGGAACATCCTAATGCAGAAGTTACTTCGAGTGTTACGTTAAATGTTCCCGTTCCCGGGAATACGTGATTCACTACCTGATTGGTTCCATGCGTAGATCCGTCTCCAAAATCATAATCCCATTGGGTAACTGCGCCAGTGCTGATGAATGACTGATCGGTAAATGTAACCGGAGATCCTTCACACGGTGTATTCACAGTAAAGTTGGCAATGGGTAATGGATTAACAGTGACTTGTTTTTGAATGGTATCATAACATCCGTTGCTGGATCCGGCAATTAAGGTTACCGTAAATGTTCCGCTTGCGGTATACGGATGCAATGGATTTTGTGCAATGGAAGTAGTTAAGTCGCCGAAATTCCAGTTCCAGCTGTTCACACTATTTGGTGTTGCAACAGAGATATCATTGAAGATGGTATTGTCGCCCACACATTCGATGCTCGCCGTGAAATCTGCCAATGGAGCAGGTTTAAACGTGATGCTCATTACATCGGAGGCAGGATTACAACCTTGATTATTGGTAGAGGTTAGAATCAAATCCAATCCACCATTCAATACGTCCAATGGCGAAGGTGTGTAGGTAGTGGTTAAGAAATTGGCACCCGGATTAAATGTTCCTGTTCCCGTAGAGGTCCAGGTTCCGGTATTGGTCACCCCGGTGATGACACCATTCAATTGTACCACTTCATTAGCGCAAAACGCCTGATCAATTCCGGCAAATGCAACGGGTGGAGTAGCGAAAACTAAAATCATGGTATCGGTTTGTGCCGGACAAATTCCTGCATTGGTGCTCAAGTAAATTTGAATAAAACCTGCAGTGGTATCAATCGGACTCACCGAATAAACCGTACTTAATGAATTGTTCGATGCAATACTTCCTGCACCGTTGGTATTCCATAAAGGTGTATAGCCGGAACTAATTGCACCATCCAGATTTACGGTTCCCACATTGGCGCAAACGGTATCTTCAGAAACAATAGCAACAAATGGAACATCCACAAATTGGATTTCGATACTATCGCGAACGGCTAAGCAATTTCCATTGTTGGTCGATGTCAACGTGAGGTACACAATTCCATTCGTTGTATCTGTAGGATTTACATTATACACGGTATTTAAATTACCGGCGGGACTAAATGTTCCTCCTCCGAATGTTGACCATGTACCTGTTGTTGTTGCTCCACTTACAGAACCGCTGATATTTACCTGTGGTGTATTTGCACATAAAACCTGATTTGCACCTGCATTTACCATTGGTGGATCAGTAAAGAATACAACCAGCGTATCCACATCGTTCGGACATGCAAAGAAGCTTCCTGCCGAAGTAAGAATTAATACCAAACTATCTTGCGATAAATCTGCAGGTGATGGTGTATAAGTTGTACTTAATGCTCCATTATTGGCAAATGCACCACCATTACCACCAGTCCATGTTGCACCGGCAGCAAATTGTAATGTTCCGCTTACAGGAATATCGGTGATATTGTTTTTGCAATAGATGTTTGCTGTTCCAGCATCAACAACCGGCGATTGAATAAAGGTAACACGCATGGTATCCGCCACCGGTTCGCAGTTTCCTGTACTTTGAAGTACGAAGGTTAATGTTCCTTGCGTATAATCTGATGTTGTGGGTGTATAGGTTGTAGTTAGATTGGTAGGTGTTGCAAGCGTACCTGAACCATCCAATACATTCCATATTCCCGTTGTACTTCCGCCTTCAACGGTTCCCGATAAATTGATTACCGGCTCGCCCGAACAAACGGTTTGATCGTTTCCTGCATTGGTATAAACGCGACGGATAAAGGACGACATATAGTGGTATAAACATCCGGTTGATGTTCCTCCATTAATAATTCCTAATCCGAAATTATCAATTGAATTGGTGAGAATGTTAGAAGAACCAGAAGCGATTTGTGCTGTGGTAAACGTTAACTGCGCAGCCATCCATTGTCCACCTGTACCAGGCACCGCATTAAATGATCCTGCAGGAACTAATGCTCCACTTCCGTTTAATAGGAAACCGCCTTCTGCTCCGGTTGGACACAAAATATTCAATGAGAAATTCTGTGGATTCGTTCTTGGAAAGGTTACGATGTCGGAACCGGAACAGTTTAACGGAGGAAGAATTGCTTTTCCTAATTCACAACCGTATCCTGTCATATGTAACACGTACACATTTTTATCTGCAGATACGGATGTTCTTGGTTGCAATAATTGATAGCGATAGGTGTCGCCCTGATTTAAAATAACGGTTGTTGCTGTACCGTCGTTAATTGTTACGGTGGTGAAGTTTTCAGTAGCTGTAATAAAGCACGATTCTTCTGAACCCGCATTTAAAAATCCTTTTAATACGATATAGTCTTTACCGATTACATCTGTTGGTACAGTTTGGTCTCCCATTAAATCGTAACATCCTCCACCACCTGATGGGTTAACGGAGTCGTCGGTAACAGTTACGGCAATCGGATTGCTGGCTACAATAACGGTACCTGCTAAATTATTTCCGGGTACTGAAGTGTTTTGGACCATGTTTTGAATCGTGTAGCATTGTCCTTTTAAAGGCAAGGTCACCGAATACGTTACATTGGCAGGATGTCCGCCTACCACATTACAGCGCGGTGTAATATATATTACCGTGTTGTCTTCTGTTGCCACTAAATTGATTTGCTGGTAAGGTTGGGTAACTGTTCCATCTCCATTTAAATCCCCTCCCAAGGTTTGATTGTTCCATCTGGTTTGAAAGGATGCAACGAATTCAGTTCCTAATCCATTTTGACCCTTCAATGAAAAAGTTTCCGGATTGTAATACTGCGGTGCGCGGGTAATTACATCGTAAACTATGGTAATAGGGAAATCAGATGTGATTTTAAATCCATAGGGTAAAACGGTATTCGCCGGTTTGCTTTCAATGGTATTCATCATATGATGAACCGTTTTTGAAAACAAGGAATTCGCAGGCACAACAAAAGTGGTATCGTAACCGGTTACGGGTTGTTGCAAACGAATGGTGGTTGGATTACCAAAGGTTGAAAAGTGGAATGCAATAGGATCTCTCCAGTGGTGATCCGGAGTTACCCATGGTGCTGCAAACCAAAACAAGGTATCAACTTGTGCATGTAGCTTTGATCCGAACCAGTTAAGTCCGAAAAGCAAAAGGAAAATATATTTCAGGTTCTTCATCTTATTTCTGTTTTTCCTCTGTTTCACGTTGCTTTTTGTTTTTCTCCATAATGGAGTTATTGAGTTCTTCATCTTCTTCATCCAACGATTTTTTCTTGGTGGTTAATCGGAAACTGATGCCAATTTCATGGGTTCCGTTTTGGTATGGGTTGATGGACGATAATGAATAGTCGTAAGAATAACCAATGGTGAGTCGGTTAAACGCAGTGTATCCTACACCAATACTTGCCGCATCTGATAGGCGATAGGTGGCCGATACCCAGAAGTTTTTATTAAAGATTCCGCGTAAACTAAAATCTGCCGATACGGGTAATCCTTTGGTATAGCGAACAAGCGTTGAAGGTTGCAACTCAAAATTTTTCTTGAAGGCATGTGTGTATCCTCCCATTAAATTGTAGTGCATAGCTAACTGGTCGTTATAGGTAGTAAAGCTGATGCTTTGTCCCAATACCTGATTAGCCGATAATCCGACAAAGAATTTTTCATTGTGAATATAGGCCCCGGAATTTAAATCGATGGCGTTGGCAGATAGAACATTTCCGGTCAGCAATTCATCTCCTCCGTCAACCACGCGTACATCATATAGGCGGACACGGTATTGCACAAATCCAGGACTTACACCCAATCGCAATGAGGTTGTTTTATTTAATTTGATTTTATACGAGTAGTTAATGTAAACTCCGGTGCGAGCGGTGAGTCCTACATTATCCGAAACAATCATTCCCGCAAAGCCATGTTTCTGACGATCTTTTACAGATCCGATTATACTTGCAGAAAATGTTTTAGGAGCACCATCAAATCCTGCCCACTGATTGCGGTAGTTAATGTTGGCACGATGAAATGCTTCACTTCCTGAAATAGCAGGATTGTAATACAAGGGGTTTAACAGGTAGTTGGTGTAAATAGCCTGTTGCTGCGAATACACTTTTCCAAATGAAAACAGTGCAAGGCAAATCGAAATTATGGATTTAAAATTCTTCATGTCTGTATCTGTTTTTATCGGATCAATAGAATAGTACCAGTAATCGGTTCAGGCTTCGAAGGGTCTTTCAAATCAAGAACGAAGAAATAAGTAGAGGCAGGTAATGGCTCTCCATTAAAGGTTCCATCCCATGGTGTTGTATAACCGTCGGAAGAAAATAGTTTTTGTCCCCAGCGGTTAAATATTTCTACACTAGCATTCGGATAAAGAATGGAAATGAAGTTGAGTTTCCATACATCATTTTTTCCGTCACCATTCGGTGAAATAGCATTTGGAATTAATGTACTGATGTCGTTAGATACCGTGTTGATGGAGATATAGACTCTGGCTGTATCTGAACATCCCAGGTTGTCGAACACAATTTGTGTAATCTGGTATAGTCCATTCGCAAAATAAATATGCGTTGGATCTTGCAATGTAGATCCTCCGGTACCATCCCCAAATTCCCATTCGAAGATGGTAGCATTGGAGGAGGTGTCGATAAATTCAACTTCAGCTCCAACATTTAATCCACTGGCGGTATTGTAATAGAAACCGGCGCTTGGTCGAGGATTAACGGTGATGGGTGTTACAATGGTATCGCGACATCCATTCGTAGTGGAAACGATGTGCGTAATGTAAAATGTTCCTACACCTGTAAATACTTGGGTGGCATTTTGTGCAGCGATATTTCCTAAACCGCCAAAATCATAATACCAGTAGTTGATCGATCCAGAACTTACTGTTGAGTTATCGGTAAAATCAATCGTCACTTGTGATCCGCTACATGCAGGTACGTAGCTGAAATTAGCAACAGGAAGAGGATATACAGTTACGGTTTGCGATAAGGTGTCTTTACATCCTGTAGTATTGGTTACAATCAATTCAACAGGATAAGATCCGTCGGCCAGATAAGTATGTGTTGGATCTTGAGAGGTAGAAGTATTTCCATCGCCAAAATTCCATTCCCATGTGTTCAATGAACCATATCCTGGTAAAGAAAAGTCGGTGAATGAATTGCTTTCATTTAAACAAACATTGTTGTAGTTAAAATTCGCAAATGGAGGAGCAACAAAATCAATGCGCATCGTTGCGGATTCTGCAAGGCAATTTCCGTTTGATGTAGAGGTGAGTGTAAGAATTACATTTCCATTGCTGATTTCCGCTGCCGTTGGTGTATAGCTGGCGTTTAAATCGGATGAGGAAGGACTAAATGTTCCCGCTCCGCCGGTCCAGATACCACTGGTGGTGGGACCACTAACTACTCCGGCTAAATCTACTGAAGGATCATTGCTGCAGGCAATCTGATTAACTCCGGCATTTACGGTTGGATCGGGAGTAAAGGTGACCACAATACTATCGATGGCCGGATTACAAATGCCGTTGTTGGTGGATTCAAGATACAGTGTTACACTTCCTGAATTTACATCCGTCACCGAAGGTGTATAGGTGGCGTTGAGTGATAAATTATTCGGAGAAAAAATTCCGTTACCAGAGGTGGTCCATCTTCCGGTAGTTGCCGTTCCGGAAATAGTTCCGCTTATGGAAATGTTCGGGTTGTTACTGCAGGCTGTTGCTGTTGCAGGACCCGCATCTGCTTTCGGTACATCAGTAATGGTTACAACCATGGTATCGCTTACCGAAGCACAGGTACCTATGTTGGTCGCTGTAAGAACTAAGATCACCGTTCCATTGGCAGTGTCGGTAGAAGAAGCAATGTAATCGGCATTTAAATCGGTGTTTTGCGGACTAAACGTTCCGTTGCCTAGTGTCGACCAAATTCCTGTTGTTGCTCCACCGGTAACTCCGCCATTCAGATTTACGATAGCGTTGTTTCCACAAACTGTTTGGTCGGCAGAAGCATTTACAATTGGTGCGGGTTCAACAGTTAAAATCAATGTGTCGCGTTGTACGGGACAAGGACCGGTAGAGGATAAAATTAATTTTATGGGACTCACAACAGTGTCGAGTCCATTAGGAAGATAATTATTGGTTAGGCTGGTCAATCCATTTTGGAAACTTCCGAATCCGGTAGAACTCCATGTTCCGGTTACTGATCCGCCACCAACAATTCCGTTTAAGCTAAAAGGAACGTTGGCACAAACGCTTGCATCTGCACCTGCATCAACAAAAGGATAAGAACTGAATTCGCTGAGGTATGCAAAACCTGATCCGGCAGTACTGCTTCCGTACATAATTCCCATTCCGAAAATATCGCCACTATTGGTTACAATGTTGTAACTGTTTTGCGGAATATCGGTGGTGTTAAAAAAGATCAATGCACTTTTATAATTTCCGCCGGTACCCGGAACAGTTCTAAATGCAGAGGAAGGAATTAACGATGAATTTCCGTTTAATTGAAATTGTCCTTCAAATCCTGTTCTTGTATATAATCGCAAAGCGAAAGAGTCGGTAACAGGACGAGTAAATGCGGTGGAGTAGGTTCCTGCGCAAAGTAAATTCGGCACCTGCGCTCCACTTAATTTACATCCATTTCCTGATGCATGAAAAACATAAACGGGTTTTGAAGTTTGAATGAAATTTACCGTGTCGGTAATACTGATTTCATAAGCTTCACCCCAGTTGATTAATGTGGTTGCTGTACCACTATTGTAAACATTAACCGAAGTTCCGTTTTGTGTAGCCAGCACATACACTTTTTCGTTGATGGCTTTTCCTTTGTGAATGATGTAATCTTTCCCGATGTATTGCGAAGAAGTAATCTGGTCTGCCATTGTACTTAAACATCCGGTGTTACTCATTGCGCCCATGTAAACAGTTACGGCAACGGGTTTATCGGAAGAAATAATAGATCCACTTAACGAGGTAGTAGATACCAAATCACTTTCGCGTGCAGAATAGGTTTGTCCCGCATTCAGCGTTATGCTGTAGGTTGAGTTTACGGCATGTCCGGTTACTGCCGAACGTGGAGTAATTAAAACGGTAGTTGCATTTTGCGTTGCAACAATTTCTATACTGTTAAACGAAGCTGGGGTAGTGGAACCGTTGTTCCAGAATTTTTGGAATGGTGTATAAAATTCGGTTCCTAATCCTTTTTCTCCTTTTAATGAAATGGCTTCTTTGTTGGATGCAGCTCCTATTTCGTAGAAAACGCTAATGTCTGCCGTTGAGCTAATGTGCAGACCGTTGTTGTTAACCGCATTTCCGGATGGACTTTCGATGGATGCCAAAAATGCGCTGAGGTTCACATTTTGGGTAGCATTTGCTCCCAGGTTTACCACAATGGGTGTAAATCCGCCATTGGCCGGTTGATTGATGGTTACCGTTGCAGCCGAGCCATAACTCATGATTCGCAAACCAATGGGCTGGTCACCGAGTGATGCAGAAACCTCAGGAGCCGCCAGCCAGAAATCGGTGTCAATCTGGGCAGATGTACGGCTAAAAATCCCGCTAAACAGTAAAATTAAAAGAGCAATTCGACTTTTGGTCATAGGTATGTTGACTTTTCTTAACGCAATAAGAGTGTTATGTTGCTGTTTATCAATTGATTAACATTCAATTGATTAAATAGCAGCACATTTGGTCGCAAAGGTAGTTAATTAAGCGCGTAAACCAATGAAAATGCCGCATTAATCGGACAAAGTCAGGGTTTAGTCTTTTAAAAAACGGGTTTTGGTAGCACTAAAAATGGACGTTGGACAATGAAAAAACGTTGCATAAAAAAAGCCCGGAATTGACCGGGCTTTGGGAATTAAGGATGAATGTTTTTTTATTCTTGTTTAACAACACGGAAAGCTGTTCTTCGGTTGCGCTGATGCATTTCTTCTTTTTTATCGGCATTTTGTTCAGCCTCGATATCATCGCATTTAAACAAGGGTTCCGTTTCACCATAACCTTGAGGAATCAAGCGTTCTTTGGCAATTCCTTTCGAAATGAGATAGTCGACACAGGATTTCGCACGGTCTTTTGAAAGTTTGAGGTTGTAATTATCGTTACCGCGGCAGTCGGTGTGCGATTTAATTTCTACTACCAGGTCATTATTCAGAACAAGGAAGTCGTAAAGCTGATCCAGAATTTCTTTGGATTTCGGACGAAGGGTTGCTTTATCGAAATCGTATTCGATACCCGGAATTTCTATTTCACCGGTAGGAATTAAGCGCAGGTAAAAATCTTGTTGCAGGTGTGTGGTCTCTGTAATTCCGGTGGTGTTTACGCTTGCAGCATCGGCAAAATATTTGGTCTTTTTACCTTTCATAAATATCTCCATCCCCACATTTAAACCGGTCTTATAAAAACCGTTTTCATCGGTAATTAAAACAATCGGTTCCCATTCGCCATTTACGTCCTTCAATTCTACAATTGCACCCGGAATCGGTTCTTCTGTAGCTGCATCGTAAACGTAACCCTGAATATCAATTTCAATGGTTCCTTTTACAAATCCATACAATTTTTCGCAGTTACCCGAGATTACTTCCGAACTATCGCAAGAGCTGCATTTTTCTCTGTCGGATGCGTAATATCCGCGTTTCTGATCCGGAGCCAGAATAAAATAACGGTCGTCTTTATTGGAGTTGATGGGTGCACCCATGTTGATGGGGGTCGACCAAATGCCTTCGTCTTCTACAAATTGAGTTTTAAAAACATCTAATCCGCCAAATCCTCTGTGACCTGTAGATGAAAAATAAAGTGTATTGGTCAGAAGATGATAATAAGGCGTTGTTTCATCTTCAGCGGTATTTACAACGGGACCCAAATTCACCGGGTCACCTAGAATTCCGTCTGCATCTACCGGACAATACCAGATATCTAAACCGCCTTGTCCGCCCGGACGATCCGATGCAAAAAACAACTTGGTTTCATCCATGTTTAACATCGGCATCATGGTTTTATAACCTTCCATGTTGATGTCGAGTTTTAATGGTTCCATCCAACGTTTATTGAAACGCTTGCTTACATAGATATAACACTCTTTTCTGTTCTCGGGATTCCAGCGCGTAAAATAAAAAGTGCTGCGGTCAACCGACAACACCGATCCGCCTTCATTCATCTCGGAATTCACAGGTGATGCAAAAGGTAATGGTTGATCCCACGATGCACTGTCTTTTTGTGAAACGATAAATAAATCGGAAGTGTATTTTCCGTCGTCTTTTTTCGGATCAAGAACCGTATTGCCGGATTTTGCATTGGCAAAAATGAGTGATTCATCCGTAAAGAAATTTACGCCAAAGGAAGCAACACCAGAATTAAATGTGGAGTCGAGTTTATGAATGAAAATATCGTTGCGCCGGTTTTCTTCATTGCGGGCAAAAGCACAACTGGCAATTTTGTTTTCGGTGAGTTGTTTCATTTTTTCATCACCGGTTTCATTTAAGAAGGCTTCAAAATAACTTTGTGCTTCTTCGTACTTATCATTATGCATTAAACAGCTAGCATAATAATATTTTGCATTCGGGAATTGTGGCGATGGATTTTCCATAGCGGTTTTGTACCACAGTTCTGCATTGTCGTAATCCCTCAACAGGCGGTACGATTCGGCTAAACGATGAATCACGTAAACTTTTTTCGCATCGGAAGCATCCACTTTTGCAGTGCTGTCGCTTTTTTCCTTTTTTACGGAACGGGATGCGGATACAATTTCATACGGATAGGTAAGGTCGTACTTGCCCGGAATGTGTTCAACAATTCGTTTATAGAAATAAACTGCGGAGCCGTAGTTTTCTTTTTGAAAGGCAGCGTCGCCGAGTTCTATCAGTTCTTTTTTGCTTTGTGCCTGTGCAATCAATCCGATGAACAGGGATACAAGAAGTAGTATATGTCTTTTCATCTTTATAATCTTGGACAGGTTTTAACTGGGTTCGGATCGATTTTTTTGTTGATGTAGGTAACCGATAATTCTAAACCTCCTCTTCCGTTAGTTGCAGGCTGCAGGGAAGAAGTATTGATGTCGTAACTAATGCGGTAAGTGAATTTTCCTAATTGTAAACCGGCCATAATTACAGCTGCATCTTTGTTTCTAAAGGTCGGACCAAACAATAAAAACGCATCCTGATCCGCGAGGTAGTAATGGATGTCCATGGCATAAGTTAATTCTCTCGCATTTTTTTCTCCCATATAAAATGCTTTTCCAACCAGCTGAATTTTTTCGGTCAGATTAACTTTTGTTCCCCCATGAGCAACCCATCTTACCGGTAGTTTGTTGTTGGAGTTAAAGAAGGATTCTTTTGGTTGATTGATGTGGAAAAATGAAATGCCTGCAAAGGGATTAAACAATGCACTTTCCTTTCCGTAGAAATACATCAGTCCGGCATTAAAATCTCCTTTAAGCACACTGTTACCGGCAAAGTTTTCACCCGATGAAACGTTCTGGTCGAAATAACCTCCCTGGTAGGGACTATACTGACTTCCAAAACTGAGTTTTTCGTAGTTGATGCTTTTCTGAAATGCACCTCCTTGTAGACCGATACTCAAATGGTGATTATTGTTTTTATCTAATTTGATTTTATAAGCTGCTGAAACCAAAAAACTAAATACGTTGTAGTTTCCGGCTCCTGCTCTGAAGTTTGCAATTTGTGCTCCAACCGAAAACTTTTTTAAAGGCATATCGCCACTAATTAATCCGGTGGTAAATGGTTTTGTTGCAATGGCCGACCATTGAGTGCGGTAGTGTCCGTGCAATCGTAAATTCCCTTTAAACATACCCGTCATGGCAGGATTTATATTTAAAGGTGCTGCTTCATATTGCGAAAGGTGAAAATCTTGCGCAGAAACGAGTCCCCCAATGGGAGTAAAAAGCAAGGCTATAATCAGTTTTTTCATTCTCATGTTACTTCCCTCCCCGTTTATCGTAATAATGTTACATCACCGGTAATCACGTGCTCAACACCGTCTTCTGTTACGGCACGCACCTGGTACACATAAACACTCATTGGTTGCGGAACATTTTTATACGTTCCATCCCAACCGAGGCAAACATAGGGACCGCATTGCTGAATGTCGGTCGATTCGAAAATCAATTCTCCCCAGTTGTTGTAAATACGGTACTCCAATTCTTTGAATGGACCGCCGTAGATATAGAGAAAATCATTATTGCCATCGCCGTTCGGACTAAACGCGTTTGGAATATCCGGTGGAAGGAAAACAATGATGTCGGATTTAGTTGTGTCGTAACATCCATTTCCATCCTCCACTACCAGAATCACCGAATAGGTGCCACTGCCGTTGAAGCCATGACTTGGATTCTGATTCAAATCAATGGCAGAACTATCTCCGAAATTCCATTGCCAACTAACGATTTGTCCCGCCGGTGTGGATTGATCCGTAAAGTTTACAACTTCAAACTGATTCACCGAATAGGATGATGCAATGTAAGCAGCGTTTGGACCCGGAAGTACATTGGTATTTTGAGTTAAGGAATCGATGCAACCGAAAGCTGTCGTCGCTATCAATGTAACCGAATAGGAACCTGCACCCGGATAAAGGTGATTTGGATTTTGCACTGTAGAAGTTCCTCCATCGCCGAAATTCCACTGCCATCCTGTAATGGTTGATCCCACTACCGAACTGGTATCTGTAAAATCGGTTCCGCCATTTAAACATGGATTCGGAGAGTAAAATCCAACTTCGGGCAGATAATGAACGTCTACAGGTTGTGTTAACGTGTCTTTACATCCATTGGATGAAGTGGCAATCAGCGTAACATTGTAGGTTCCTGCCTGCGCAAATAAATGAGTAGGATTTACAGAAGTAGAACTCTGTCCATCGCCAAAATCCCAGTTCCAGCCAACCACTCCGCCAATGGCAGTAGATCCGTCGGTGAATACTGAAGTAATTCCAAAGCAAGGTTCTGTAAAACTAAAGGCAGGAACAGGTGATGGAATGATGGCAACATCGATCGTGTCTTTGGCAGCCTGACATCCTCCGTTGTTGATGGATGTAAAAATTAACGTCACCGTTCCATTGCTAATATCATTTGCACCGGGGTGATAATAAGATCCCACCAATGAATCGGGTGTAAAAATTCCGCTTCCGAGTGTGGTCCAGATTCCTTGTCCTGTAGTTACATTCACCAACAGTGGAATCGGATCACCGGAACATGCGGTGTCGTTATTCATGATGAGTGCGGTAGGTGGATTATAAAATCCGACTTCTACTGTATCGGTTGTTGTTATACAATTTCCAACATTGGTAGCGGTAAGATAAAGAGTAACCGCTCCTGCTGCAGTGTCTGCTGCGCTTGGAATGTAGGTTGCATTGAGTGTATTTGCATTGGGTGAAAATGTTCCGCTTCCACTGCTGCTCCATGTTCCGCCACCTGCAAATTGCACGGTTCCATTGAGAGGAACTCCACTGGTATCTTTACAAACCTGAATATCGGCTCCGGCGTTTACATCGGGACCATCCACAAAAACGATGTGTAGAGTGTCAACTGCAGTGGGACATAATCCATTTCCGGTGGAAGATAAAACCAGGAACATCGAGCCTGCACTCACTTCAGCTGCTGATGGAGTGTAATCGGTAACTAAGGTACTGCTGTTCGGATTAAAGGTTCCATTTCCATTGAGCCAGAGTCCACCCGAAGCATTGTTTACCGTTCCGTTCAAACTTACCAATGGATTGTTGTTACAGGCAGAAGTATCGGGTCCCACATTTACACTAGGCAGCGATTGTACAAATACAGGGTGATTGATCGTATCGCGGCAACCTGAGGATGAATTAATGATGAGTTGAACATTGTATAATCCACCGCTAGCAAACGTATGTGTTGGATTCGGTAATCCGGAAGTGGGCGATCCATCTCCGAAATTCCAGGTCCATGAATTCACGGTATTATTCGCAGAAGCTGTAGATGTATTGCTAAAGGAAGCGGGTGAACTGATACAGACGGAATCCGGATTATTGAAATCGGCATTCGACCATGCAATTGGAAATGTTCGGTAGGCTGTGTCGGCACATGGGGTTCCATATTGTGCAATTAGTTGTACCGTGTAGGTTCCGATTCCGGGATAGGTATGCGAAGGATTGGTTTGTGTAGATGTAGGAGATCCGTCACCAAAATCCCATACAAATCCGTTGGCAGTTATGGATGAAGTATTGTTGAACTGAATGGCATTTCCTGCACATCCGTTTACGGGTCCAATTCCCGCAAGGGCTGGTGGGGGACAAACCACTACGTTAAACTGGAAATCGCGGTATACACTTCCAATTAAAATTCCATCGCGCCACTCATCGCAGCGAACACCAACTACGTACTGTCCGATATTGGATGGAATTCCATCTACAATTCCACCGCTGCTGATGGTTAGGTTAGCTCCTCCAAGCGGATTGTTTACGCCGTAACCGGGATTGTAATTTACATATACAAAATTCGGAACGCCGGCAGTAAAGGTTAAATCGTTTGGTGTTAAATAATCGATATCAGAAAGTGGATTGTAAAAGGAATACACCAATGAATCTCCATCAGCATCCGTAGCACTGTGATCGAAATCGAGTGGTTGCCCCTGACAAACGAATACAGGTGGGAAATTCACCCATTGGGGTGAACTGTTGGTGAGCAACATAGTGTTATCTGAAATTCTGCAGTAAAATCCTTCTCCCGCATTGAGTGGGTTGTTCAAATTGACAATGGAAGAATTTCGGCAACAGGTTTCAAAATACAAATGATATCCGCCTGCTACAGGTGGTAAGTTATTTACGATACCGGCATACAAACCCTCCTCTACACAAATACCCGGATCTGCTACGCAGGTGTCGAGATTTAGCGGCACTGTTGTGAGCTGAATTCGGTTTAAGGTTACCGAAGCATTGAAGGTACCATTCGCATTATAAATTTCAATCGCTGCTGAAGTTTGCAAATCGGCATGCGGTCCGGTTGCAGGTGTACAGTCGCGATACAGTTTTAACAGAATCCGATAGGTACTTCCTCCCAAATGTTCGTAGGTGAGGGAACCTCCAACAATATGCGTTGAGTAGGCAGGAGAGAAGGTGATTAAAAAAATAAATACAGAAAGTAGCCTGTAGAGTTTTCCTTTCATAGCTTGATAGTTCTAATGAGTAAATATAAATAAAAGGTTCTTACAATAATGCAGAATGAAATTTTTCCAATAATAAAGTCAAACTTTGGTTTTGGTTTGCTTCCTTTTGTCTATTTTAGCTAGTATTATTGCCATCTTCTGCTATGAGAAAACTATTACTTTTTTCCGGATTCTTGCTGAGTGTTTCAGTATCAGCTCAGATCAATGTACAATGGGAATCGCGTTACAATGGCGCAGGTACAAATACGCCTGAAATTGTTGCCGATATGTATGTTGATGCTTCCGGAAATATTTACGTCACCGGCTCTGCTTACAATGCCATAAGCGGTTATGATATTGTCACCGTGAAGTATAATAATGCGGGAGTAGCACAGTGGACTCAAACCTTCAATGGATCCGGAAACGGTTTAGATGAAGCGCGTGCATTAGCCGTGGATGCTTCCGGAAATGTGTATGTTACCGGTTACGCATTTCGCTCGGGATCGAATTACGATTATACCACCATCAAATACAATTCCGCTGGAACTCAGCAATGGCAGCAATATTATGATGCCGGCGCAAGTCTGTTTGATGATGCCCGCGACATTGCAGTGGATGCATCAGGAAATGTTATTGTTACCGGTTCTGCCAATGTAAGTACATCGAATACCAATATCCGCACGGTAAAATATAATTCTGCCGGAACGCAGCAATGGGTGGCTGATTTTACTTCTTCCGGAAATAACCTCGATCAGGGGACCATTGTCCTCACCGACGCCTCCGGAAATGTCTACGTTGCAGGAAACGCCTTTAATACAGGTCAGGATCTGAATTACCGCGTTATTAAATACAATTCGGCAGGAACGCAGCAATGGACCGTTCAATACAATCATACCCTCAATTCCTATGAATACCCCACCGATATGGTGATGGATGCTTCAGGAAATTTATATGTTACCGGTTATGCCTATAATGGAGCAGCCAGTGATGATGATGTTCACACCATAAAAATTAATTCTTCAGGTACGATTACGAATACAGTCATATTTAACGGAACTGCCAATGCCGCAGATGTTTCGAATGCGATTAAACTGGATGCAAGCGGAAATGTTTATGTTGTAGGCAGAGCAAAAAATACAGGAACCGCCGAAGATTTTTGGGTGGCTAAATACAATTCAACACTCGGATTAATCTGGACCGATTCCTATAATGGTATTGGTGGAAATTATGACGAAGCAAGTGATGTTGCCATTGACAATTCAGGCAATGTTTACGTTACCGGTTATAGTTATTTACCCGGATCGAACAATGATTTTATGACCATCAAATATGATCCTGCAACAGGAAGCCGTGTTTGGTCGACCCGCTTCAACGGAACGGCGAACAACAGCGACCAGGCTAAAAAAATCAATGTTGATGCTGCAGGAAATGTTTATGTAAGCGGAGATAGCAAAGGAAGTGGAACTGGTACCGATTACAGCACCATAAAATATTGTCAGCTTACCACCAATGCCGGAAGCGATCAGCAAATTTGTTCCGGAGGAAGTGTACAACTGAATGCAACGGGAGGAACTACCTGGTCATGGACACCCAGCACCGGACTTAGCGCAAGCAATATTTCTAATCCCTTAGCGAATCCCTCTTCTACCACCACCTATTTTGTGAGCTCCACCGATGGGAATGGTTGCACAGATTTAGATACCATTCAGGTTGTGGTAAATACTTTACCGGGTCCTGTAATTACGCCATCCGGACCTACCACTTTTTGTGTTGGTGATTCAGTTACTTTAAATGCATCCGGATTCGCTGCCTATTCCTGGAATACCGGATCTTCCAATGCTTCTATTACAGTTTATACGGCAGGGACCTACACGGTAACCGTTACGGATGCCATGATGTGTAATAACTCAACAAATATTTCAGTTTCTGTAAATTCGCTTCCTTCAGTAGATGCGGGAACAGCTGCTGATTTTTGTATTGGTAACAGTACCCCTTTAAATGCAAGCGGAGCGGTTTCCTATGTGTGGGATGCTAATCCTGCATTAAGCAATACCTCCATTGCTAATCCGCAAGCCTCACCAACCGCAGATACCTGGTTTTATGTTACCGGCACCGATGCAAACGGATGCAGTAATTACGATTCAGTTTTTGTGAATGTAAATCCTCTTCCAACCACTCCAACCAACACCTTTGTTCAAGCGAACTATACCTGTGTTACCAACAATACTTCCGGTAACCAATGGTATTTAAACGGGGTTGCCATTCCGGGAGCTACGGGTCAGGTTTTAAATGTAACGGCCAATGGCGAGTACTGGGTGGTTTACTCCGATGCCAATGGTTGTATGAGTGCAAATTCAGATACCGTTACCGTATTAGATGTTAGCGTGGAGGAATTAGGTTTGGAGCATTTAACGATTTATCCAAATCCGAATAATGGAATGTTTACGGTTGAAATCAATGCTTCCTATTCCATTCAGCAAATGGATGTAATCAATGTATTGGGTGATGTGGTTTATACTATTTCTCCAAACGGAAAATCATCCATTCAGGTCGATCTTAAAAATCAGAATTCAGGAATATATTTTGTTCGTATTCTTACCAAAGAAAACAAGTACATCACCCGAAGGGTGATAAAAAATTAAGGGATATACACCATTGGTAAAACCGCGGTTTTTTGACCAGTTTCCAGTTTTACAAAATAATATCCGAAAGGAATTTCATGAAGGAGAATCAGCTGATGGTTCTCCTTTGTTGTTGTTGTGTACACCAATTTTCCGCTTAGATCGATCAATGAAATGGTAGCGCTGGTGTTCTCGCTGTTTTCAAATTTCACATTAAGTATTCCCTGACTTGGATTGGGATAAAGTGAAAATTTTAAATCGTTTGTGCTTTCTGATATACTGCTAAGTGCAGGATTCGATTTGTTGGAATAGGCACTCACACGACTGGTTTGTCCATTCATACAGGCCCCTGCAGATCGCTGCACCTCGATGTAATAATCGAGTGGAGTAGTGAGCGGAGCGGAATTATCGGTATAGGTAAATTGAGAGTTGAGCGTTGCATAAATCAAATGAAATGCTCCTGTACCGGTGGTATCGCGCCATACTCTGTAGTAGGGGAATGAAAATCCGAGTTGAACATCCCAATTAAGAATGGTTTGTCCGGGTGAACCAGGTGTGGTGGTGAGATGAATGGTTTTGTGATAGGATCCGGCCTGACTTTCCACATTGCAAACATTCTTTGTAGTGAGGTGGTAGGAATATCCGGAGGCAATCAGATTGGCACCATTATCAATGAATTCTCCAACGGAGGAATAGGGTAGAGTAGTAAGTAAATCATCACCTGTGCCGTTAAAGCGGTACACTAAAAAGCTATCGATATAGGTGGTGTTTCGTTTTTCCCAAATCAGAATGTTTTCATTGAAATTGGTATTTACGGAGGCCATGCATAATTCCTGCACAGGTAAAAAGGTGCACATTGGATACACATACACCGATCCGCTATTGGTACCATTATCGTCGTTAAACGGTGCGCCGATGACGATATCCATATTGTCGACCACTGTACATATTCCGTAATTATCATTGGTATTAGCATCGGTAGCGCGCAATGGAAATTCAAACATCCAATTGCTTCCTGTATATCTGTAGATATAAACAGATCCACTTTCCGATCCTAAATCATCATCATGAAATGCACCGGCAACAATGGTTTTTCCTGAAATGGAAACGGAATAACCTAACCAGTCATCCGTAGCACCATCAGGGGCTGATAATACTTGTTCCTGATTCCAGCTATTTCCAGTTCTGCGATACACATATGCAGCTCCACTTGCAGAAGCTAATACATCTTTTCCATAGGCGCCGATAACTGCCAGACTATCATTAATGCCCACGGAAAAACCAAAAGCATCACCTGGTTGACCGTCTGCCGGAAATATTTTTTGTTCCAGCGAAAACATGCCGCCATTCCATGAAAAAATATAAGCCGATCCGGAATTAACGCCCATATCGTCATCCTGGTATGCACCTACAATCAAACGGTCCTTGTGGATGTCCACATTGTATCCAAAGAAGTCATCGATCTGAGGAGCAGTCCCACTTAATTTTTGCAATTGGGGCCAATTGATTCCGTTGTATTTGAAGATGTAAACCGCTCCATTACCTGTTCCTGAAATCACCGAGCGATAGGATCCTACCACTGCAATGCTATCGTAAACAGATACCGAATATCCGAATTCATCTCCTGCAGCTCCGTCGCTGGCAATCAGCTTATCTTCCTGCACCCAAATGGAACCATTGTGGCGGAAAATATATGCTGCCCCGGCATTGATTCCGTTTTCATCATCGAGGCAAGCACCTACAATGGCAACATCACCAAAAAGATCAACCGAAATTCCAAAACGATCATCCTGATCCGGATCCAAAGGGGTTACCTTTTGTTCCATGGTCCAGGTTCCATTATTTTCTCTGTAGAAGTATACCGTTCCGCAACCGGGATTGATATCGTTATTTTTAGGAGCACCCGCCAATACCACATTTCCCCATTTGGCAACAGCATCTCCGAATTCGTCGGAAGCTGCACCATCGGGAGCCAGTAACTTTGTTTCGGTTTGCGAAAAACCAAAAAAAGGAATCAGGGTCAACAGGCAGGCAGGTAGTATTCTCATTTCTCTATTAAGATACGGCAAAAATCGGACAAATACTTGATATTTCTGAAAACTTTGTAGATTTACCTAATGCAAACTATACGGTCGTTTTTTCGAATCATTGAATATCTGGCAATTGCGGGAATTCTCGTGATGGGCGTACTGTTTATGACCGGGCATCTTTCCATTTTTAACGACATTAAACTATTCCTTACCCTGTTTGATGTGTTGCTGGTGCTGTTTATTTTTCTGAATTGTACCGACGATTACAAAACACCTTTCGAAAAGTTATTCAGATTTATTGGCTGGATGGTCCTTTTATCGGGGGTGGTTTTGATTTTTATCATTTACGAAAGCGTGAAACCGGATGCTTATTGGCCTTGGTTAAATACGGTTTTGGTGTTGGGACTTTTTGCTGCTCAATTATCTGAAATCAATGAGCTGAAACGTTCAAACGATTTATTAAAGCTGATTAATTTTTTGGTTACCCTTGCTGCCTTCGTGGTAATGATCATGCTGATTCACGGTAAAGCCATGCCGCTGATTTTATTGTTTGGATTACTGGGAGCAAATCTCGTTACCGTATTAGCTACGGTATTGACCGGTAAACTGAAGTAATTATTTTTTCTGCCAAACCCAAGCTTCCAGGTTTTCTTTTGATTTGAGTGTCGACAATGCCTCAGTTGCTTCTTCTTTGGAATTAAATCCTCCAACTGCAGCATAGTGGAATCCATTGCTATTATCAATTACTTCGCAGGCGTATCCTTTTTTCTTGAGGTTATCGACCTGACGTTTAGCGTTGGCTTCATTTTTAAATGAACCGGTAATTGCAAAATAATTACCACCGGATGAAACGATTACTTTTTCGGTTTTGACTTCCTTTATTTCTTTGGCTTCCGCTTCTTTTTTCTTTTCTGTTTTTAATGCAACAGTGGTGGAAGATTTGAGAATGTTTTCGGAGCCGGATGCAGGATTGGATGCAGCAGTTTTATCAGGGAAAATTCGCGTGATGCCGCTGAATAAATCATCCACCGCGGGTCCAAAATTAAAATATTCGGCCAGTGTATATTTTGTTTCCGGTTGATCTAAATCTTCATACACCATCAAACATCCGGAATAACAAGCTACCCAAACTTCATTGTTGCGTTCATCGTAAGTTATGCCAATGGGATTCTTAGCGGTTTCTGCTTTTTCTACAACGGAAAACGATTTTAAATCCACTTTTGTGATTTGAGCAGAGGAATAATTTACCACATACAAATAGCGATCGTCGTTACCGATGGTCATGCTTCGCGGTGTTCCTCCAATGTGCAGTTTTCGAACTGCGCGGTCTTTAATTCGTATGGCAGCGATGTCGCCATCGGAGTTGAGGCTTACGTACAAAACCGAATCTTTGGAATCGATGCAAAGGTGACGCGGTCCTTTCCCTATGTCGCAAAATTTTTCACTGGAATAATCGGTGAGGTTTAATCGTTTTATGATGGTGCTGCCCATAATGGCGATGTAGGCATATTTGCTTTCTGAGTCGATGGAAATACCACGCGGAAATCGTCCGGCATTTACTTTTTTTATCAGCTTCTCCGTGTTGAGGTCGATAATAGAAATATCTCCGCTGCTCCAGTTGCTGACCAATAATTTTTTTCCGTCGGGAGTTACGGAAACATATTTGGGGACACTTCCTGCCGGAAATACACTTTCAATGGCAAGTGATGATGTGTTGATTTTATATATGTAGGATTCATCAAAATCTTTTCCATAACATTCATCGCAACCGGGATTGCTGTAGCCTTCTCCTTCCATGAAATAATTGCTGACGTAGGCATATTTTCCATCCGGACTAAATGCACATTCCACCGGAGCACCACGATATGATCCGTTTTTGTCGGCATATCCAAATTCACTCAGCTTAACACGGTCAGAAATGGTTTTTCGCAAGTTGTAATGCTGATCGTAAACGGAAATGGTGTGATTGTACATCATGTTTTGCGCAAAAAACAATCCGTTTCCATTGTGCACAACCGATTTGGGTGAGAGTCCGCCCCTGAGTGTTTTTTTGAGAATAAGTGTAGTATCACCATTTCCGCCCCATACTGAAAGGCCGGTTACAACAATGAAAACACCTGTTATGTAAATGCGCAACCGCATATACAAAAATAGAGAATCATTTGATGGGAATGTCTTTTTTTGCAATTGGAATTTAAAAATCCGATTTTTACTGCATAATCTGATACTATGAAAAAAATAGCGTTTTTACTTCTTCTCTCATTGATCTCGTTAGTTGTTGTAGCTGATGAAGGGATGTGGGTTCCTTCTCAACTTAAAAAACAGAAGGAAAGTGATTTGAAAGCAAGGGGATTACGAATCGACGTGGAGCAAATCTGGTCGAAAGATAAACCTTCTTTAAAGGACGCCATTGTAAATTTCGGTGGTGGTTGCACAGCGGAAGTGATTTCATATGAAGGATTAATTCTTACCAATCACCATTGTGGTTTTGGTCAGATTCAAGCGCACAGTTCTTTAGAACATGATTATTTAAAGAATGGATTTTGGGCAATGGATCGTTCGCAGGAATTGCCGAATCCGGGACTCACCGCATCGTTTGTTGTGAATATGTATGATGTAACAGATGAGTTGATGCGTGCTGCGAAAAATGAAAATGGAGATCTTGATCCGATGGCCATGCAACAAGCTGCAGAGAAAATAAAAGCAGATGCTGTTCGCGGAACACATTATGAAGCGCAGATTAAACCTTTCAATTACGGAAATTCATTTTTTCTGATTGTATCGGAAACATTTCGTGATGTCCGTTTAGTAGGAGCTCCGCCTTCTTCGGTTGGTAAGTTTGGAGGTGATACCGACAACTGGATTTGGCCTCGCCACACCGGTGATTTTTCTATTTTCAGAATTTATGCCGATAAGAATAATCGTCCCGCCGACTATTCCCCCGATAATGTTCCCTATAAACCAAAATATGCTTTACCGGTATCGATGACTGGAATAAAGGAAGGTGATTTCACCATGGTGTTTGGGTTTCCGGGCAGAACACAACAATACCTCAGTTCGGCGGCGGTTGATTATATCGTAAACACCTCGAACCCTATTCGGATTAAAATGCGTGAAACGGCACTCAACATTATTGATGCCGATATGCGCAGCTCCGATTTAATTCGTATTCAATATGCCGCCAAGCAAGCCCGGATTAGTAATGCGTATAAAAAGTGGATTGGTGAAACGGCTGGATTAAAACGTTTGAATGCCGTGCAAGTAAAACGTGAACTGGAAAAGGAATATACCGAGCGCGCGAACAAAGATCCGGAGTTTGCACGAAAATATGCTTCGCTTCCTATGGATTTTGCAACGCTTTATCTGAAATTTTCGGAATACGGAAAGGCCAATGATTATTTTTCTGAAATGGTGTTTTCGGGTCCGGAGTTTATCCGTTATACCCAGGGATTTGAAAAAACCATTGATCAGTTCGCAGATTTAGAGCGTTCCAATAAATCCGGAGAAATGATTGAGAAACATCGTTCCTCTGTTCGCGGTTATTTTAAAAATTACAATGCTGCCACCGATAGAAAATTATTCCTGGCGATGTTCCCCATGTATTTAGAAGGTACACCTTCTGATTTATTGCCGGATGAAATCTCAACTTTAAAGAAAAAATACAAAGGCAACTGGAATTTATTAGCTGATGATATTTTTAATAAATCAGTATTTACGGATAGTGTTCGCATGAGTGCTACGCTGAATAAGTTTACTGCTTCTACCGTTAAAAAATTAAAATCGGATCCTGCTTTTTTACTTATGAAAATGATGTACGATGGATATCGGACAAAAGTAGATGGCGAGTATAAAAAGTTGTATGGCAGATCGGAGCAGATGATGACGGATTATGTTGCCGGATTAATGCAATTGTTTCCTGATAAAACCTATTGGTACGATGCCAATTCTACATTGCGTTTGTCGTACGGAAAAGTAGAAGGATCCAAACCCCGGGATGGAATGCGTTATGAATATTACACTACTGTTGACGGAATGATGGAAAAATACATTCCCGGAAATGAAGAATTTGATTTACCTGAAAAACTCATCACCCTGTGGAAAAATAAGGATTATGGTGCTTATGCAAGTCATTATGGAATGCCGGTTGCATTTACCGCCAGCAATCAAACCACGGGCGGAAATTCAGGATCTCCTGTTTTGGATGCGGATGGGTATTTGATCGGTATTAATTTCGATCGCAGCTGGGAGAGTACCATGAGTGATGTGATGTACGATCCGGAACGTTGCAGAAATATTATTCTCGATATCCGCTATGTATTATTTATCATAGATAAATACGCGGGTGCCGGTCACCTTCTGCGTGAGATGGAATTAATGACGCCTGAAAGTATTCGTGCTAAAAAAGAAAAACAGGAAAAGGAAAAGGTATTGCAGGTGACCGACAATATCCGCAATCACCCTGAAGATGTTTCTTATCTTGTTGAGCGTGCAAAATTGTATTTGGATCTGAACATGCTGCATGATGCCGAACTCGATTTAAAAAATGCGGCCAAGATTCAAGCTCAGAATCCCGCAGTGCATTATCAGTTAGGTGAAGTGTTGCTGGAGTCGAAACGATATTTAGAAGCACTTAAATCGTACGAAAAAGCTATTTCGCTGGATTCTAAACTGGCGGATGCCTATTTGAAAAAGGGGATTTGCTTAACGGAGTTGAAGAAGTTTGACGATGCCATTAAGGTTTATACCCAATACATATCCATGAACAGTCTGGATCATCGCGGATATTACAATCGCGGGGTTTGTTATTACATCCAAAACAAAACCGTTGAAGGTTGTGCCGATTTTATGGTGGCTGAAAAACTGGGTGGCGATAAGGAAAGCTGGTTGCGGAAAGAGTTGTGCCATTGAGGATTATTCGGTTTTGGTCACACTTTTAATATTTCTTAAGTAATTTTAACAGTTTATTGGCTTGGTTTTTGTAATTTTCAGTTACAAAATCTCTGATATGAAATCTATTTACGCTGTTATCTTTAGTCTTTTGGCTCTAGGTTCATTTGCTCAAACCAGAACCACCATTGCCAATGGAAATGCAACCAATCCGTTTACATGGGATTGCACCTGTGTTCCAACCTCCGGAAACGATATTGTGATTAATCACCAATTAACGCTGGATGTCGATTTCGCCTACACCTCGGGTTCAGTAACGGTTAATGCCTCCGGTGCTTTACTTGGAAATTCGCCTAACCGGATTCTTGCCGTGGGTGGTGGAGCATTTCACAATTATGGAAATGTAAACATTGCCAACATGTATCAAAATGGTGGTACGTTTATGAATCATGCTACCATGACCATCACCAATGCCTTTGGTGTTGATTTAACAGCCGTAACTTCTAATATGGGAACCTTCACGGTGTCGGATTCCTTATACATTAATTCATCTGCTACTTTTTCTAACACAGGAACACTGAATGCAGTGGTTACGGCTTCTGCAGGTACATTAACTACTACGGGATCGTTTACGGGGACAGATCTTTGGACGACAGGTACCGTGAATCATAATTCCGGTAGTTTTTCCATTGCCAATATTTATAATTCAGGAACGCTTACTACCCAAGCTCCGATGATAGTTTCTAATGATTTCTGGAATGCAGAAAATGTAGATATTAATCATGATTTAATTATTTCTCATTCGCTTTACAACGGTGATACTACCGGTGGAGGAGCTACATTTAATAATGACGGATTGGTATCGATTACTCAGGATTTCGTGAATTCGAAAACGGTTTCGGGTACCGGTAGATTTTGTATTGGACAAGGAACTACCAATTCGGGTTCTATCAATGGTACATTGGATATCTGCGATCAAACCGGTGGTTCGATTGATTTGAATTCGGGTACGGTGGCAGGAACGGTAACTTTTTGTGCAACTTCATGCAATGTTGGAGTAGAAGAAACATCGAGTAACGAAGTGCATATTGTTCCCAATCCATTTAATGATGTATTCGAAATCCGTAGTGAGCAATCCATGAACTACCAACTCACCGTAGTGAATGCGATCGGTCAGCAAGTGCTCAGCATGAATTACAATGGTAATGTTATTCGTCTGGATGCTTCAACGCTTTCTTCGGGTATGTATTTTTATCGTTTAGTATCGAACCGCGAATTGGTTTCTTCCGGGAAATTGATCAAGCGTTAATCGTATTGATAAGTTGAAAGTCCCGCCTTGTGCGGGATTTTTTTTGCCCTTTTTTTTGTTTTGGTGATTTTTTAATCTATATTTGACTATATTTCTGTCAATATTTAACCGAGTCGCCTATGTTTTTTGCCCCGAATCTCAAGCTGTTACGCCAACGAAAGGATCATTCCCAGGAGGAATTGTCGGGTCGTTTGGAAATTACCCGCTCTTCTTTGAGTGGCTATGAAAACGGTACGGCCGAGCCCAACTTCGCTACCCTGATTCGTATTTCGAATTTTTTTAGAGTCAGCATCGATAAACTGCTCAAAACGGATTTATCCTCTTTATCGGATGCGCAGTTGAGTGAAATAGAATCGGGTTATGATATTGATTTGAATGGAAACCGTCTCCGTGTATTGGCTACTACGGTGGATCAGGATGATCAGGAAAATATTGAATTGGTTCCTGAAAAAGCGAGAGCCGGTTATATGGCGGGTTATTCCGATCCGGATTTTATTAAAGTCCTTCCAACCTTTAGTCTTCCCTTTTTATCGCGCGATAAAAAATACCGCACCTTTACCATCAGTGGCGATTCGATGCCGCCGGTAGCTTCCGGTTCATTTGTAACCGGTGAGTACGTGCAAAACTGGAACACCATAAAGAGTGGGTATCCGTATATTTTGGTAACCAAAGACGATGGGATTGTTTTTAAAATCGTTTACAACAAACTCAAAGAAAATAAATCCTTGCAATTGGTTTCTACCAATCCATTGTATGATCCTTATGAAGTAGATATCCGCGATGTGCTAGAGGTATGGAAATTCGTGAATTTTATTTCGAATGAATTGCCGGATCCGAAGGTGGACAAAGACGATTTGTCTTCTGTGGTTCTTAATCTTCAAAAGGAAATCCGTCAGATAAAAAATGTATTGAAGGACAGAAAAGATGCTTAATGATGGCTGAAGAACTGCATTTCAGCTAAGCAATGGTGTTGCCTGAGATAATCTTCGCACATAATGTAAACATATCCCTTAGGCGATTGATACAATAATTCGGGATTAAGACTCATCGGTACGGAATGATTGCTGTGCAATTGGAGCAAGGGGTTATTGGTTATGCTGCCATCCGGACAAATCATCGACCAGGTACTGCCGTAAAATGTTTTATCGCCAAATTCGTCGGCTTTTTTTCTCTTGCCGGTTTTTGTAAGTTGATCGTCGGGGAATACTTTATTGTAAATGAGATTTAGCGTGTCGTTGTGAAGCCAGAAATTATAACTGCTCCATTTTGCATGATCGTTAATGCTTTCTTGTTTCTTCTTAACCCCTTTTCCCCATTTTACATTTCCATTGTGATCGATGTTTAAAACCAGGATGTCCTCATAAAGAAAAGCATCCAGATTATTATTGGTGGTGATGGAAGATTTTTCTGCCAACACATATAATCCGCCATTGTCTTGTGCTACTAAATGCTGCAATGAAAATCCGCTCAAAAATGCTCCTGCTTTACTGGCTTCTTTTTTACTCATGAAGTTGGAAAGGATATCGGAGTTCAGCATTTCATGATGTTTTGCCGCAACGTTTCCGCCTGGATCAAAAGCAAAATAAAACATGCCTTCGTAATCGGAATAATTTTGTGAGGAATAAAATCCCAATACCACCAGATTTCCGTTGTGTAATAATCCCGCCTTAATATCGGAGATGAGTAGTCCCGTTACCGTAATTGGTTTTATACCGAGGTGACGTGTGCTTTTATCAATAGAAACGATTAAAAATTTATACTGCGTTTTATCGCGGTCCTTCTTAATGATAAACACATCGCCATTGTTGTTGATGAAGGGGAGGTTGACCGGATTAGGTCGGCTCGGAATATCGAAGAGGTGATCTTTGTGATAGGTTTCTTTTAAATCCTGATCGAAAATATGGATGGAAAGCGATTCGTTTTTCGTTTTATCGGAAGGGAATTCATGCACCAGCACCAGATTTTTTTTATCGGGCGAAATGTTCAGACGAAATTTTCCGGTGTTGCCGACATTAAATGCAGGCATACGGTCAATTTCCATTTTCCCATTTTCCTGAATACCATCTTCCGTTATAGGATAGGCATTGAGTACATGTGTTTTTTCGGTGGCATTAAATCGCGAAATAAACAACCAGTTTTTTTCACCCAGGGTGATGGTTTCTACATAATACAAACGATCCGTTTCGGGAATACTAAAGGTGTGCGTGGAAAATCCGATTTGGGTATTGGATTCATCAAAAATCTCGAACGAATAGCGGGTAGCATTGCTTTGGTAATTACTGCGAACCACTAGTTTATTTCCGTTGGTCAATTCAGAAATGGAGCAAATGTTGAGATCACTGTGCGTTGAATTGATTTCCGGTCCGAAATTGAAGCGCGGGAATTGCGCCATTGTATTCGAGAGGAGAATGCTGTTAAGAATGAAAAAAAGTAGAAGTCTTCTCATAATTTTCAGTGCTCTACAAATATAGCAGAATTGACCATTTTTGGTAATGAACTGACAAGAATCAGGCCAAATCTACTTGAGCTCTGCGGTAACCACCAATCGTTTATTGGGCGGGAATCC
>JAIBBF010000020.1 GCA_019694795.1 Flavobacteriales bacterium
TCATAGTTAAGATATGGATAAAATCCTTGAACATTTGGCCAAATTGGGGCAAGAACTGAATTTGCATCCTTACAATTCGGTTGCGACACAGAAATTATGTTATTCGTTTGACTAATAGCCAATGGAGAAAGGAAAACTAGAATAAACTTAATAAGTAGTTCTTTCATACATTAAATAAAATTGAATGGTGTAAGAATCTTGAAATAAAATTATTAATACATCTACTGGTTTTGAATTATAAACAGAATTAGCTAAAACAATTTCCAATGTTACCCAACGATCACAAAATCCTTCGTCCTCAAATGGAGAAGAAGATTTAGCTTCAACATTATAATAAATATCCCCTGCATCTAAATAATTACCGGCAACCGTAATTTTTTTAAAATAGCCTCGTTCCTTGCATTTTCCATCCTTCCACTTTTTAATTTTACCGCATTCTAAAAATTCCAATTCATAATAATCATTATCAGTTTGCTGAACCACATATCCACCACCTCCACCAATCAATTTCCAGCGGCCAATGAGTAGCTGTGCTTCATTATCGAGCTTATCCTTTTTGCAGGAAAAAAGAAGGAGGGAGAGGAGTATAATTAATGTAAATCTCATAGCGCTTATTTATTTTTTTTCCAATTCAGCAATGCGTTTATTGAGTTCTAAAAGATAGAGAGTAAGTTCCTCAATTTTTTCCTGTTGCTTTATTATGATTGTTTTTAGTTCTAAGCCTTCCTCTTCAACTACAGGTGCACTGAGCGGACAAGGTTCCTGAAATAAAAAGAAAAAAGAGGAAGAGGTTTTTCATAGAAAGGTCAGATTTACTATTTTAAAAATAAAAATTCGAAAAATGATTTTTTAAATTTTTCTTATATTAAGATTATGTTTTTAAATTTTTGCTTTGGATAAAAATTCTTAGAATTTATTTGAAAAAAATTGAATCCATATAGTTTATTTCTCCCGAACAAAGTAATTAGCTCGCGGATAATAATTATATGAAGTGGAATAGGATGCGTTCAATGGACGACAATTCAAAATTAAAGTATCCGAAGGATATAATTCACAAATTAAATCCATATTTGATGCGTTACAATTATGATTTATTTGAAAACGAGTGAAGGAGCTTGTGAACATAGAAACACAATTCTTTTTCCAACATTCTATCAATTTGTCATTCTGATAAAAGGAAATCTTTCCATTTGCATGAAATTCAACCTCATAATTGTATCCATAATCGTCAGGATATAAGGTGTCAATAACACTAATAAAATTTCCGTTATTAATCCAATATACCTTAGAATAGGTCCATTTCCATACACCAACCAATTCATGGTAATCGCCTTTAAAATTATCTTTTTTGCAGGAAAAAAGAAGTAGGGATAAAGCTATGAATAAAAATATGCGCACGTTAAAGAGGTTGCATTTTAATTAAATAAATTGAATGTTATACATAAATGATATAAAGTAAACCCTGATTTTATAAGTTAAATTTATTCCTTTAAAAAACAGTTTCCCCGAATATATCCATAATGACCATCACTATAAGTTTCAAAAGGACGAAAGCCCGGAATTACAATGGTGTCTGGACGATATAGTGTTAAATTAGCATCTGCGTCACTATCATTACAATTATGGTTAATCCAAAATTCAACTTTTGATCCGTAATCGTGCCAATACTCAATGCAATTCTTTCGCCAACATTCGTTAAGATTTCCGTTTTGATAAAATGAGATTCGGCCATTCTCATGAAATTCAATGGAATAAGAATACCCCACATCAGCGGGGTAAATTGTATCACCGATACCTACAACTCCGACATTATCTGTAATTAGTGTTTGAGTATAAATCCAATTCCACGTTCCTACCAATTCATGGTAATCGCCTTTAAAATTATCTTTTTTGCAGGAAAAAAGAAGGAGGGAAAGGAATATGAAAATTGGTAATCTCATTTATTATTTCAGTTTTTGGAAGGCAGAATGCAGTTCACTTCTCCCGAACAAAATAATTCCATCTGCCATATGCATTATACAAATTAGGATAGGATGCCTCTAAAGGCCTGCAATCGAGCGATAAGGAATCTGGGTGATGAAGATCAACAAATAAATCTGATTCAGTGGAGTTGCAATTGTGATTGATATCGTAAGATGCATACGTACCAAGTGTGTACCGATGAACACAGTTTCTTTTCCAGCACTCTACCAATTTATCATTCTGGTAAAAGGAAATCTTTCCGTTTGTATGAAATTCAACCTCATAATTGTACCCATAATCCGCAGGATATAAGGTGTCTATTACACCCATCCAACCTCCAGTAGTTGACCAAGTCACTAAGGTATGAGTCCATTTCCACCTGCCAACTAATTGATGGTAATCGTCTTTAAAATTATCTTTTTTGCAGGAAAAAAGAAGGAGGGATAGAGCTATGAATAAAAATATGCGCATAATGCTTCAGCTAATATAGTTAAAAATGAAATTGAAAGCTAGCATTGATACGGTCATTTAGGCGAAAAATGGTTATTTAAGTAAATTGAAATTTACAAGGGAAATTTACCGTTTAATTATTCGGAAAGTAAAGGCTTTTTGTTAAGTAAATTCATTTCTATGCCAATGCTAAAATCAATCCATTTAGGTTCTTCATATTGAAATTGATTTCGGCAATTTACCTGCAGAAACCCTCCAAACAAAAAATTTCCTTTTATGTTGAAATTTTTATGCGCAGAAAAAAATAAATAATAAGGTGGGTCAATTTCTCCTGAATGAAATCCTCGAAATACAACCATCTCATTTTTTTCATCGTTGATATAATAACGTTTATTTTTTTCCCAAGTGAAAAGCTTTAATTTTCCTCCAATGGAAAATTCTAGATTATTTTGAAATCTATATCCTATGGAAAGGGGAATATTAATTGAAAGGCTATTGCTTAAATCCTTATATTTTGCGCTTTCACCATAATAATATAATGCCGTATCTTTATTTAATATTAAAGCATATTTTCTTTCAAAGTAATTAATCTCAGCTTGCAAAAATAAATCGCCCAAAAAATATTGTTTAAATCCAAGTGAGAATTGATTTGAAAAAGTATTATAATAACTGAATCGTGATAAGTCGGGTCTGGACGAGGGAGTAAATGGAATCGAATCAGGCATCTGAATATCTCCATATACAAAATTGTAAACAATGCCATAATTTGCGATGACTGCATTGTTGTCAAGTTTTTGTTTTAGTTGGGCAGAACAAATTAGAGTTGAAAAATAACAGAAAATCAATAGTAAATGATACACTATTAATTCTCTGCTTTTTAAAATTGTGAAATAAATCATTTATTTTTTATAAAGGATGTACTGTTTTTTCATACCTGAATAAATTTCAGGTTCCAAAATCTAAAAAAAAAAATGAAAAAACAAAACAATTCATGACCATTTTTGGTCAATATGACGAAAAAATGAGCTGTCTAAATTTCTTTTACGGTTTACCGCATACCTAATACTTAACCCAGTATAAAATGTACTTTTTTTTCCTTCAGTAAAATATATTCCGGCCTTGCAGAAAAACGACGAATGGTTTTTGCTAAATGGGGCGACAAAAATGGATATAAACGGATCATTAATCGTTTAAATTCATTCCTGATAGTTGTTGTAAGCAACATACTTGTTTCAGTACCCCGCTGTTTGTTGGGAAACAAACGGAAGGGTGATTTGCTTTCATTCATTGCTCCTTATGCAATTCTGAAGGGTTTGCCCTGCTGATATTTTTTAATTGAAATAAAATGGACCATTTTTTTTGAAATGAAGCAGATTGATAAACCAGGATATAATTGAGCAATTAAATAAGCTTCCCCATCAGGTTTTGAACAGTTTACCGCTTTCCTTCTGATAAATTCCTTGTTTTTGTGAATGATTTTTATTCACGCGTATCATCTTGTTCTTCTTCTGCATTTTTAATTTCCTATCTTTATCCCATGCTTTTTTCAGAGGTAATTGGTCAGTCTGCCATTAAGGAGCGTCTTGTTCGCTCGGTGCGCGATAATCGTGTTTCGCATGCGCAGATGTTTTTGGGTCCCGAAGGTTCCGGAACTTTGCCCCTGGCATTGGCTTATGCGCAATTTTTGTTATGTACCGATAAGCAGGAAAACGATGCCTGCGGTAAATGTCCCTCCTGCATAAAAGCCGCAAAGCTGGAACATCCCGATTTGCATCTTTCATTTCCCATTGTAAAAGAGGGGACCAAAGTGGAGAAGGCCGACGACCGCATTGCTGAATTTCGCAAAGTGGTTTTGGAACAACCTTATCTTCCCTTGCGTCATTTTCTGTCGGAACTCGATGAAGAAAGTAAGCGCCCGATTATCGGTACCGAAGAAGCAGGTTCCATTATTCACAAACTCAATTACAAGGCCTACGGTGGCGAATATAAAATTCTGGTGATGTGGATGGCGGAGTATATGAATGAAACCGCTGCCAACAATTTGCTTAAAATCATTGAGGAACCACCGGATCAAACGCTTTTTATTCTGGTAACGGAAAACGCAAGCAGTATTTTGCCAACCATCTTATCGCGTACGCAACTCATCAAAGTACCTGCACTGGGTGATGAGGAAATTATGCAGGTACTGGTGGCAGATCACCATATTCCCGAAGATGAAGCGCACAATGTATGCATGCTGGCCGAAGGAAATTACTGGGCGGCGCATAGCCTGGTGCTCGACCTCGAAGATTCCGGTTATTCCATGCAAACCTTCCGTGCCTGGATGTTGCTTTGCCATAAGAAAAATATTCCCGGAATTCTCGATTGGGTAGAGGAGGCGGCTCGGCTTACGCGCGAACAGCAAAAGAATTTTGTGCGATACGCCATGCACATTTTCCGTCAGTGCATTATCGGAACCTATACCGACAATGAACTGCTGAGGGCGCGCGAAGATGAGCGTGATTTTATTTCTAAGTTCGCTCAGTTTGTGCATGGTTACAACATCGTGGATCTTACCGAAGAATTTAATAAGGCCCATTATTACCTGGAACGAAACGCCAATCCCAAGCTGGTCTTCCTGCAACTTTCCTTTCGGGTAACCACCCTCATGTTTCCTAAAAAATAGACATTCCCTCTCCAAACAGAGGTTATACGGGCTTTTTTTAGCGTCACCCGCAGGGTGATAACAGCCGCAATTTTTAACAGCCGGCCGTGTACAGTTTTTCGCTGTAGAAACGTCCTTTTTCTTACCTTTGTTCCTTAACCTAAAATCCACTTATAGAATGGCATGTGAATCTTGTTCCAAAAATGGAAGTGGAAGTCCTGCAGGATGCCGCAATAATGGTCTCTGCAGTACGGGCGGTTGCAATAAAATGGAGGTGTACGACTGGCTTTCCAATATGGAGATGCCCGAAGGACACCGCACTAACGATATGGTTGAGGTCCGCTTTAAAAACGGACGTAAAGGTTTTTACAAAAACAATCAGAATCTCTCACTTTACACAGGTGATGCGGTAGTGGTGGAAGGAAATCCCGGTTTCGATGTGGGGATGGTTACCATTGCCGGGGAATTGGTGAAAGTGCAGATGCAAAGAAAAAATGCTTCGCCCGAAGCGCAGGACATCCGCAAAGTACTCCGTAAAGCAAAACCGGAGGATATTGAAAAATGGAAAGAAGCCCGCGATCTGGAATATGAAACCATGCATCGCGCCAGAAAAATGGCGATTGATCTGGGACTTGAAATGAAGATCAGCGATGTAGAATACCAGGGCGATAAAACCAAGGCCACGTTTTATTACACCGCCGAGGGGAGAGTCGATTTCCGTGAACTGATTAAAGTAATGGCGGAGCAATTCAAAATCCGCATCGAAATGCGTCAGATCGGCGCGCGTCAGGAAGCATCCCGCCTGGGAGGAATCGGATCTTGCGGAAGAGAACTTTGTTGTTCCACCTGGTTAACCGATTTCAGAACTGTATCTACCAATGCAGCGCGATACCAGCAATTGTCGCTTAATCCGCAAAAACTGGCCGGACAATGCGGAAAACTAAAATGCTGCCTCAATTACGAACTCGATATGTACGTGGAGGCCTTTAAAGATTTTCCGGAAGGAAATGTGCGCTTGCAAACGAAAAAAGGAACGGCTTCGCATATTAAATCAGATATCTTCAAAAAAATGATGTGGTTTGCCGTGGAAGGAGAATTCGGAGCGAACAGCATTGTTGCATTGAAAGTGGATCGCGTTAAAGAAATTATTTCCATGAACAAACGCGGAGAACAAATTGAAGACCTCTCCGGATTTGTAGAAACTACGGTGGTGGAAAAAGAACCGGCATTCGATAATGTTGTTGGACAAGATTCGCTCACCCGTTTTGATGAAAAGCGGAAGAAGAAAAACAAAAACAATAACAACAAAGACCGTAGAAATAACGGACCACGCCAGGAGCAAAAGCAAAATTCGCAACAACCGAATCAGCAAAAGCAACAACGCCCGCCGCAACAAAAACAAAACAACAATCCGCAGCAGCAAAAGCAGCAAAACCCGCAACAGCGACAACAAAACCCGCAGCAGCAAAACGCAGCGCCGAATCAACAAGGTGCTCAGCAAAAACAGCAGGGAAATCAACAAAAGCATCGTCACTTTAACAAAAACAAAAACAGGAACAACCCATCACAGGGTGGACCCAAACAACCGCCACAACCATGAGGAATTATTTTTCATTGGCTATGTTATGTGCAATTCTGCTTTCATCCTGCGGAGAGGCTGCGTTTTTTGATAAGAGCGAAGCCATCGAAGGAGAAAGCTGGAATTGGAATAATCCGGTGGAGTTTAATGTGGATGTAAAAGACACCGTAAATGCATTTGATTTTTATTTAAAGCTGCGCACCACCAAGGGGTATGAATACAGCAATATTTTTGTATTTGTCACCACCACCTTTCCCGATGGAAAAATGAAAAAAGACACGGTGGAATGTCCGCTCGCCGATGAAAGCGGTGCCTGGTATGGAAAATCATCGGGTAGTTTGATCGATAATAAAATCTTATTTTCTCATAAACGCATATTTCCCCAGCAGGGCAATTACAAATTCATCATTGAACAGGCCATGCGCGAAAAGGAATTATCGGAGATTGCCGATGTGGGATTGCTCATCGAAAAAAGTAAATCGAACTAATGGCCAGTCAGGATAAATCGGATAAAAAAAACAATTCGGAAGGATTGGGAAAACGCGGACGAAGAATCATTCTCATCATTTGGTGGATGATGGTGCTGGGTCCCTTTTTAGGCGGATGGTTACTGATGTTTCTTGTTTCATTCGGAGATCTTCCCAGTTTTGAAGAACTGGAAAATCCGAGCAGCAATGAAGCTTCGATTATTTATTCTGCCGACGGACAAACACTCGGAAAATATTTCAAAGAGAATCGCGTCAACGTAAAATTCAATCAGATTTCTCCTTTTGTATTCGATTGTCTGGTATCCACCGAAGATGAACGTTATTACGAACATACCGGAATCGATTTTAAAGCACTGCCACGCGTTATTTCAGGAGCGGTAACGGGAAATACCAATCGCGGAGGAGGAAGTACGCTTACGCAGCAATTAGCAAAAATGTTGTTCCATACCAAAGCAGGAAGTACGCTGGAAAGGGTGGGACAAAAATTTCAGGAGTGGATCATCGCATCACGACTGGAGCGATCCTACACCAAGGAAGAAATCATGACCATGTACCTGAATAAATTCGACTTCATCAATAATGCAGTAGGAATTCATTCAGCAGCCCGTGTTTATTTTAATACCACGCCCGACTCCCTGAAATTGCATGAAGCAGCATTATTGGTGGGGATGTGTCAGAATCCCGCTATGTACAATCCGAAACGCTTTCCGGAACGCGCTTTAAAGCGGAGAGAAATTGTATTGTATCAATTAATGCGCAATGGAGAAAACGAACATGTGCATACTAAAATTACGAGAGAGCAATACGATTCATTACGACAACTTCCGCTGGGACTCGATTTCCAAACGGTGGATCATATTGAAGGACCTGCACCCTATTTCCGTGAAGAATTAAGAAAAGAATTAACGGATTTGTTTGAGAAAAAAGATGAAGACGGAAATTATGTGTATCACAAAAAGGACGGATCCAAATACGATATTTACAAAGACGGTTTACGCATTTACACCACCATCGATTCGCGCATGCAGAAATATGCCGAGTTTGCCGTTTCGGAACATTTAGGAAAAGAATTACAAAAAGATTTCGATAAGGATAACAAACGCTGGAAACGCGCTCCTTTTTCGAACGACATGACGCAGGAGGATATCGACACCCTGATTCTCGACGCCATGCATCGCTCTAAACGTTACCGTATACTTTCGGGAATACTGTGTGGCAATTGCGAACGTACGAAAGACATGAAAGAGAGTGGCGGATATCACATTTGTGGTTATTGTGGCGACTCCATTCCACAACGAAGCGAATCGGCGATTGATAAAATTTTTAATACTAAAACACCAATGCGGGTGTTTACCTGGAATAAAAAAGGAAATGAATTTGATACGTTAATGAGTCCGCGCGACTCGATTATCTACTATAAAAAATTCTTGCAGGTAGGATTGGTTTCCATGGATCCGCATACCGGATTTGTTAAAGCATGGGTGGGCGGACCAAACTTCAAACACTTCCAGTACGATCACGTTCGTCAGGGAAAACGTCAGGTAGGTTCAACATTTAAACCCTTCGTTTATGCTGCTGCATTCCGCGATCGCGTTTTAAGTCCATGTTCTTCTGCACCGGATATTGAGCATTGTATTGAAGTCCCGCTTACAGCCAAAACCACCAAATTGTGGTGTCCGCGCAATGCAGGCGTGAAATATACCGGAGAGCAGATTCCATTGTTCTGGGCGCTTGCCGCATCGATGAATAATATCACGGCATTCATTATGCAAAAAGAAAAACCTGCATTGGTAATTCGACTGGTGGAAGATTTGGGAATACCAAAAGGATATCTCGATCCGGTTCCTGCCATTTGTTTGGGAGTATGCGATTTATCGGTACTCCAAATGGTAGGAGCGCAAAGTGCATTTGCCAATAAAGGAGTTTATATAAAACCCATTGTGTATACCCGAATCGAAGACCGCAATGGAAATGTGATTTTGGATATTCAACCGGAGACCAATGAAGCAATGGATGAATATACCGCTTATGCCATGCTGGAAATTATGAAGGGTACCACAAGTGGAGCGGTTAATCCATTCACGGGAAAAGTGGCAGGTACGGCATTAAGGATACGTAGTAGTCGTCCATACGCCGGATTTAAAAATCCCATTGCAGGTAAAACAGGAACAACGCAGAACAATTCCGATGGTTGGTTTATGGGATTAACACCTGATCTGGTAACCGGAGTGTGGGTAGGTTGTGAAGACCGCAGTGTGCGTTTTTCGAGAACCGATTTGGGTCAGGGTGCCAATACCGCCATGCCGATTTGGGGTTATTACATGAAAAAAGTGTTGGCCGATAAATCATTGAAAATTTCCACTTCCGATTTCGAACGCCCCGAAGGATTTCCGGAAGAGTTTTTGAATTGCCGCGATGCGATCGGTAATTCTGAAATATGGAAAAATGTCCAGCTGAACGATGTGGAAATTGATCAGTTTGATATGGACAATGGTTCCGGAGAAGATGATATAGATATTAAATCAATTGATAACTGATTATGAATAAAGTTGTAAAAAACGCAACAGAAGCGATTCAAGGAATTGAAGATAATATGACGCTTGCACTTGGTGGTTTCGGCTTATGCGGAATTCCGGAAAATTGCATTGCGGCATTAGTGAAAAAAGGTGTAAAGGGTTTGACTTGTATTTCTAATAATGCGGGGGTAGATGATTTTGGAATCGGACTCATGCTTCAGCAAAAGCAAGTGAAAAAAATGATTTCGTCGTATGTTGGAGAAAACGCAGAATTTGAACGTCAGTTATTAAGCGGCGAATTAGAAGTCGATCTGATTCCTCAAGGCACACTGGCTACCCGTTTAATGGCTGCCGGTTACGGAATGCCGGCTATTTACACACCGGCAGGAGTAGGAACGGAGGTTGCTATAGGTAAAGAAGTGCGTAATTTCAACGGAAAAGATTATCTGATGGAATTTGCCTTTGAACCGGAATTCGCCATTGTAAAAGCATGGAAAGGGGATACACAGGGGAATTTAATTTTTAAAGCCACATCGCGCAATTTTAATCCGCTGGTTGCAATGGCAGGTAAAATTACCATTGCAGAAGTGGAAGAACTGGTTCCGGCAGGAGAATTAAATCCGGACCATATTCATCTCCCGGGAATTTATGTACATCGTATTTTTCAGGGAAATAATTATGAAAAGCGCATCGAACAACGCACCGTTCGTAAACACTGAAATTGAAATCTATTTTTCATACGCTAACAAACAGCCCGTCCATCATAGTGAGCGGGCTGTTGTGTTTTTTCATCAGTGCTTATGTTTTAGGTAAGTCGGGCGGACAATTTATTTCCTGGGATATTTTTGGTTATTACCTCTATCTACCCGCAACATTTATTTATCATGATCCCGGTTTACATGATCTTTCTCCGGTACATCATGTTTTGGAAGTGTATCAGTCTACCCCCACACTTTACCAGGTAGCAGAGGTAGAATCGGGAAATCATATCATCATGTATTCGATGGGAATGGCAATGGTGTATTTGCCGTTTTTTTTATTTGGACATTTAACTGCTTTCATCGGTGGATATCCTCCGGATGGTTTCTCTGCTCCTTATGAATTTTGGATGATGGCCGGAGATATATTTTATTTGTTCGCCGGTGTTTTATTATTTCGAAAATGGTGTCGATTGTTTTTTTCGGAACAGATCACCACCTGGTTAATTCTTGCACTTGTTGCGGGAACAAATTTTCTTTTTCTGCAAGTCGGCATGATCGGAATGCCGCATATTTATCTCTTTGCATGGTTTACACTCGCTTTAATTTTAATGCACCAATGGTACCTGCGTCCAACAAAAAAAACGGCATTTTTTCTGGGAATTACATTGGGCGTTTTAACCTTGTGCCGACCTACCGAATTACTGATTTTGCCATTGATGATCGCATGGAAAATTAAATCGTTTGCAGAATTTAAGTCGAGATTAAACTGGTTGTTTTCAGACATGAAAATTCATTTGCTCGTTTTGTTTTTAGGTGCATTATTGATTGGCTTTCCGCAATTATTTTATTGGAAATGGTATACCGGAAAATGGCTGTTTATGAGTTATACCAATCCGGGCGAAGGATTCGATTTTTTACATCCGCATATCTGGAACTTTCTTTTCAGTTTCCGGAAAGGTTGGTTGATTTATACGCCCTTGATGATATTGAGTTTTTGGGGAATGATGGAGTTGTATAAAAAACAAAGAGCTTATTTCTTTCCTGTTTTATTTTTTATCCTGCTTAATATCTGGGTGCTGTCGAGTTGGTCCAATTGGTGGTATGCGAGTAGTTTCGGTCAACGACCTGTGATCGATTCCTATGCTGTGATGATGCTTCCACTGGGTTATTTATTAATGAAAGATGGAACATGGAAAAAAATAATTGATGGATTTTTATTCTGCTTTATATTCCTGAATTTGTTTCAAACCTGGCAAATGGAGAACCGGATTTTGGACACCTACCGTTTAACGGCAGATTATTATTTTAAAACTTTTTTGCGGACAGAAATTCCTCCTGGTGCAAAAAACGATTTACTGGTGGACCGCGAAAAAGCATTCCGTGAAAAATGCTTAAGCGACTCCAGCATGTACCGGCACAAATTGGAATTTATTCAGGATTATGAATTTCCGGAAAACAGAGGGGGCGGATTTTTCACTAGTGATACTTCTTATTCGGGAAAATTAAGTTATTGCCTGGCAGAAAAGGATGCACAAGCCCCGTTTTTAAAGGTGGCCTATCATGAAATAACGCAGCTGGATCATTTCTGGACAAAAATAGAAGCAGAGGTAATGCCCTTGAGTCCCATCGATTCCATTCGTCCCGTTTTCTTCGCTACCATGCTGAATTTCCGCAATGAGGGCTATGCCTGGGAAGGTCATGATCATTCGGAATTTCCAGAACTTAAGCAGGGACAATGGAACAAGGTTTCTTTCTGGTATTTAAGTCCCGAAATTCGCTCTGAAAAAGATATTTTTTGTGTTTCTTTGTGGATGACGGGTTCTGGTCGTATCCTCATTGATAAGTTGACGATTCGTACCTATTCCCGCGATTAAAATTTTTGAATTATGGCATTGGATAAAAATCAGATTGCACAACGCATTGCTCAGGAGTTGAGAGATGGAATGTATGTTAATCTCGGTATCGGAATTCCCACACTGGTGGCCAATTATATTCCCGATGGAGTTAATGTGGTCTTGCAATCGGAAAACGGATTGTTAGGGATTGGTCCCTTCCCCTTCGAAGGACAAGAAGATCCGGATTTAATCAATGCCGGTAAACAAACCATCACCACGGTGCCGGGCTCTGCATTTTTCGATTCGGCATTGAGTTTCGGAATGATTCGCGCAGGGAAAGTGGATCTCACTATTCTTGGGGCCATGGAAGTTTCCGATAACGGAGATATTGCCAACTGGAAAATTCCCGGAAAAATGGTGAAAGGAATGGGCGGTGCAATGGATTTAGTTGCTTCTGCAAAAAATATTATTGTGGCCATGCAACACACCAATCCCAAAGGGGAAAGTAAATTACTTCCGCAATGTGGTTTACCCATCACCGGTGTGAAATGTGTAAAACGAATTGTTTCTGATTTAGCAGTGTTGGAAGTAACGCCCAAGGATGGTTTTCGTTTAATTGAACGCGCTCCGGGTGTTAGTGTAGAGGAAATTGTGGCAAAAACGGCAGGCCGGCTGATTGTTGAAGGGGAGATTCCTGAAATGAAATTCTGATTCGGTGCTTCGTTTCATCGAATTTATACGTAACCAGGAACGCTGGTTTTTCTTCTTGTTTGTTGCAGCATCCTGCAGCGTGTTTTTTCTCACGCGCCACTTTGTAACGCTCGACGGACCCGCACATTTGTATAACGCAGGTTTGCTGGCCGAGATGATCAAGGGGAATTCATCGCTTTATGATTATTACGAATTTAATTCTCTACTCATCCCGAATTGGATGGGACATTTTTTCCTCAGCTTCTTTCAGTTGTTTTTGCCCGGTGAGTGGTCGGAAAAATTGTTTCTGGTTTTATATGTATTTGCATTCAGTTATTCCTTTCGCTTTTTTGTAAGGCAATACGATCGCAAAAACGGAATGATCAGTATTCTCATTTTGCCATTTGTATTTTCAACTTTTCTCTATTTCGGATTTTACAACTTCAGCATCGCATTTGTTTTTTTATTTCGATTACTGGGTGTTTTAAAAAAATACGAAGGCAAGTACGATATCCTTTTTTATTTGCGCTTTTCCGGATTGTTACTCTGCATTTGGTATTCGCATATTACGGTGTTTGTTTTCGCTTTATTATTGACCGCTTCATTGCGTGTTTTCCATCACTATTTGAAAGGCATGGTCTGGAAAAAATTTCTGCGTGAATCAGCTTTTCTTTTTATTGCGGTTTTACCGGGAGTAATTCTCACCCTGCTCTATAAACAGAAATACGGGAGTCCGGATGGATTCAGTTATCTGCCGGTCGATGAAATTCACCATTATTTTTACCGCATACAATCCTTTGTTCATTATACCACCGACGAAGGAAAATTTAATTTCTATTTTTTCTGGTTTTTTGTCGGCTCCATTGTGGTCTTGCTGTTCTTTCGTATATCTGCAAGGGGACCACACTCTCCGCTGATTTTGGATAGTGATATTTTATTCATCCTGGCCATTCCTGTAGCCATTCTCTGTTACGTGTTGCCCGATAGCGATTCCAAGGGCGGTTATATCATCATACGGATGAATTACATGTTCTACTTGCTGATTTTTTCATGGATTGCCACACAGCGATGGAACTCATTGTTGCAAATGATTTCTGTGGCTGGAATTTTATTGGTTTTTGCTGCAGAAACACGGTTCAGGACAAAAATTCAACTTGAAGCTTCACGCATGGCTTCCGATATTTATTACGCGGCAGAATTATTACCCGATCAGGCGGTGGTATTGCCGGTGCAGTTATCCTCCAATTGGGTTACCGGACATTATTCCAATTACCTCGGAGCCGATAAACCGGTTATTATTCTGGAAAATTATGAAGCGGCTCAGGATTATTTTCCTTTGCGCTGGAAAGCGAATAGTCCTGCCTCAGCCCTGTGGCCCAGTGCAGATGCGATTTGTCTCGAAAAACCTGAGTTTTTTGGGGCACAATATCCGCTTATTACTCACGTTTTTATTCTTCATGGCGATTTGCAAGCTTCAGAAAGCTGTAAATCAACCATGAACACTCTCCTGCAAAATAACGCTGAATTAAAATATTCTTCGCAGTTTTGCAGTCTGTACGAATTGCGATAGATCATACAATCAATGAAAAAGAAAGTAGCCGTTATTGGTGCCGGTCCAGCCGGAATTACTGCAGCCTATGAATTAGCAAAAGCGGGTGTGGAAGTAGAGGTTTTTGAGGCGAGCGATAAAGTGGGCGGGATGGCAAAGACCATTGATTTGTGGGGACAAAAAATCGATATTGGTCCGCATCGTTTTTTCAGCAACGATACCCGTGTAAATAAATTATGGCTCGAAGTGGCGGGGAAAGATTACCGCATGGTGGATCGTTTAACCCGGATCTATTACAAGAAAAAATTCTTTTTCTATCCCATCAAAGCATTCGATGCACTATTTAAATTGGGTATTGGTACAGCCACACTATGTGTGACGAGTTACATGAAGGAAAAAGTTAAGCCGACTAAAATCGACGGTTCATTCGAAACCTGGGTGACTTCCCGCTTCGGATATAAATTATACTCCATCTTTTTTAAAACGTATACCGAAAAATTATGGGGAATTTCCTGCACGGAATTGGATGCAGATTTTGCCGCACAACGCATTAAAAAACTTTCGCTGTGGGAAGCCATTAAAAATGCAGTTAAAGGTGGTAAAGGAAATAAACACAAAACACTCGTTGATCAATTTGCTTACCCCACCGGCGGTACCGGAATGATTTATGAGCGAATGGAAGAATACATCAATGCACATGGAGGGAAGGTCCATCTGAAAAAACCGGTAAAACGCGTTTTAACCAAAAATAATTCCGCCTACGCATTAGAATTGGAAGATGGTACCTTGAATGAATACGATGAAATCGTTTCTTCCATGCCGTTTTCACTGATGGTATCGCGACTCCCGGATGTGCCTGCTGAAATAAGTAAACATGCATCTGATCTTACTTACCGGAATACCATTATCGTTTATCTGAATGTAGATGCCAAAGATTTATTTCCGGATAACTGGCTGTACGTACACGAAGCGAAATTGCAAATGGGACGAATCACCAATTTCAGAAACTGGGTTCCCGAAATCAACAATGGAAAAGAAAGCACCATCATTGCAATGGAATATTGGTGTTACAACGAAGATCAATTGTGGAACAGCAGCGATGAAGAATTAATTGCGCTTGGAAAAAAAGAATTGCTGGAAACCGGATTAATCGGAAAGGCAACTATTACCGAAGGATTCGTTTATAAAATCCCACGTTGTTATCCGGTATACTCCAGAGGATATAAAGAGAAACTTAAACCTGTAGAAAAATACCTCAGTTCTATTGATCACCTTCACGTAATCGGCCGCTATGGAGCCTTTAAATACAACAATCAGGATCATAGTATTCTGATGGGACTACTCACGGCAGAAAACATTACGCTCGGTACAAAACACGATCTTTGGGAGATCAATACCGACTATGAAGATTATCAGGAGAAATCTACAATTACTGCTACGGGTCTTTCGACCGAAGCATGACGTCTTTTTTTCGATCGGATAGAAGCACCGCAATTTTATTGTGCATCGGATTTTTATTATCACTTGCACTCCGCTGGCAAAACATTCAATCGGAACCCAAACAACATTTCGAAGGCATAACGGCTCATGCATTGGTCACCATGAAAGTGTGGGAGAAAAGAGGAGGACCATCCGCCTCGCATTTTGCTCCCATTTTTACCTTTCCTGAACCCGGAAATAAATACATAGCTAACGGACATCTCCCCGGTATTTACAATGCAGCAGGTGATTTTTATTATGTATCCTATCCGCCGCTATCATTTTTAATTCCTTATTACGTTTTTAAATCAATAGGTGCTCCTATCAGTTTTAATTCCATACGGTGGTTTGGACTCCTCATCGAATTGTTGGTGCTGCTTTTTTTATTTGATTTAGTAAAACGCATTTTTTCTGCCCAACAAAATCCCCAAGCCAAAAACCTTGCACTTACTGCGGCCTTGCTTTATTTGTTTTTACCGGTTACACTCTGGTACCAGTGCAACTTTTATTTTGCCGATAGTTTAATGCAATTGTTCTATATCATCATGGTTTGGTTGTATTGGCGACATAAACAGGAAAATAAAATCCTCTTCTTTTTCTTGTTATTGCTGCTTGCTTTTATTTCTTCTTTAACCGATTGGTTGAGTTATCTGGTCGTTTTTTCCATTTCCATTTTATATGTAAAGCAGAAAAAATATTCCCACGCCGTATTCATTCTTTTACCAATGGCGCTTGGCTTGATCAGTATGTTATGGTTGTATGCTCAAATTGCAGGTTGGTATGAATTATTAAGCGTATTAAATAAAAAACTAATTCTGCGAAGTGGTTGGAGTACCGAAGATTTTTCATCCGAGGGATTGTCCTACTTCACCTGGCACTCCTACGAACGTATAATTTGGTTTTTTGCAAGTGGATTTGGATTACTCTTGCTTTACAGTCTAAGCTCCATTGGGTATAAGCGAAAATTTTCGGTTGCCGATTCAATGTCCGATTTAAAATTTATTTTTTTTGTCCCCGTTTTATCCCATTTAATTCTGCTGTTTAATTTTAATGTGGTGCACGATTTTTTCGTGTTAAAATGGAGTTTTATTCTCATTTTACTTGCACTGCCCCTTTTCTCTTTCATTCTTCAGCAACAGAAAAAGTGGATGTTCATTTCCCTAATAGTTGTATTGCTGGGCAACAGCATTATTTATCGGGCCTTGTACTCCCGTTCGGAGGGGAACTATAGGTTGATTGGGAATCAGATCAGGCAATGGGCTACTGACGAAGAACGAATTTATGTGAACAAGGGATTTTATTATAATCCCATAGCCGTGTTTTATGCAGAACGAAATTATTGCTCCAAAGGAAATGCAGAGCTGGCATACAGAGATGCCGGGAATTATAATCAGCCATTATTGTTTTTTGCTTTTTCAGATCATTCACTCGATTCGGTGGTTCATGTTTCGCTTTCCGACGAAAAGAAGATTATCTTTAACCATAGCAAATGAATTTTAGAAAGGCATATCGGTTCTATGTCCAGCTCCTATTAATGCTGGTCCTCTTTGCCTTTTCCATTGTTGTTCGTCAGTCCAATTTCAATCAACCACTCGGTCGTCACCATGAATGGATTTCCGCTCATACACTGGTTACGATGAAAGCCTGGGCCGAGCGGGGCGGACCTGAACATTTTCATTTTGCACCTCTCTACACCTTTAAAAATGTACCCGATAAACATGTGGGAGTATTGGGTGGAGTAGAGGACAGTAATGGCGATTTTTATTACGTTTCGTATCCGCCGCTGGCTTATCTTTTGCCCTATTACTCCTTAAAACTATTCAATGCAGGCTTCACCAGTGCCAACTTGCAAATCTATTCACTGGTCTTGCATTTTTTTACGGCCTTCATGCTCTTTTTACTTCTGATACAGCTAACAGGAAAAAAAATTTATACCGATTGGTTATTCATTCCGCTCTTAGGTTTTGCCTTATATCTCTTTGCTCCCGGTTACCTTTGGTTTCACTCCAACGTTTATTTTGTGGATGTGTTAATGCAGTTCTTCCTTTTTGCATTGCTCTTGATTTTTCACAAAGTGTTATTGCTGGAGGAAAAACCTGATTGGAAATTTTTGTCACTGCTCTTCGCTATTGTGTTTCTTTCTATTTATACCGAATGGCTCGGTGTATTTATTTCATTTTTCTTTTTCCTCTTTCTATTCGTATGGAGCATCCTGAAGAAAAGTCGGAAATTTATTTCCGTTATGTTAATCATAGCCGCTGCCACCTCGTGTTCGTTGGGGACCACCTTTTTGCAATACAGTTCTATTGCAGGCAGCGATAAGTTCATTCAGGCTTCGGTAGATAAATACAAGATGCGTAGCGGACAAAGCGATGATAAGGCGGAATATGGAATTTCAATTTCAAATCCGGAATCCTACACGTTATTAAATCGTCACCTCACGAATAATTTTATTACGGTAGAGAATATTTTAGGCTTTAGTGTTTTACTTTTTCTTATTGGATTAATGCTTTCTAAAAAATCATTTGTAACCCTCACACAGGGAATTATTCTTCTGGTTTTTTTATTTGCCATCGGCTTGCACATATTCGTCTTTTTCAATTTTAATGCATTGCATGATTTTGGAACACTAAAAACGGGTGCACTCATGATTGTTTTTTCCATGGTGTTTTTTCAGCGTGCCTACCATGCGATTAATAGTAAATGGCCCCGCTATTCGTATTTGTTTTTTATTCCGGTTCTCCTTTTTTGCGGTGTAAAAATTTTGCAGTCCATCGATATCTATCAGCGCGATAATTCACTTGCTACATTGCGCAAAGAAAACCTTGAAATTGGTCATGCCATTAAAACATGTGCACAGGCCGACGAAAAAGTGTTTATCGACATCTGGCCTTGCCCCGAGATCATGTATTATGCAGAACGCAATCCGCTTCCCGAAAAGGAAATGAGTAATGCCATCAAATTCATGCGCGATTTCGGAATAGAAAAGGGAGTATATATCCGAAGTGAAAACGGAGGAGTAAAAGAAGTGTTCCGGATTAATTCGGCGGGCGACAGCTTAAAAATCAAATAAGATTTTCAACTAAACGTGGTATTAAATTAAACGACCAGATTGGCTTTGCGATCCAGGTTGCGTTTAATATCATCCAATTCGCCTTTCGGAATGGCGTTGATTAATTTCCGGGTGTAGTCGGTTTGTGGATTAGCGTAAATGCGATCGGCCGAATCCATTTCTTCCACTTTCCCTCTGTTCATCACAATCATCCGGTCGCTCATAAATTTTACCACCGATAAATCGTGCGAAATGAAAATGTAGGTAAAACCGAATTCACGTTTTAATTCGTTCAATAAATTCAATACCTGAGCCTGTACAGATACATCCAATGCAGAAACGGATTCATCGCAAATGATAAATTTCGGTTGTAATGCAAGTGCACGCGCAATGCAGATCCGTTGACGCTGTCCGCCGGAGAATTCGTGGGGATAACGACTAAAATGACTGGCACGCATGTTTACACGTTCCAGAATTTCTACTACTTTATTTTTTCGTGCTTTGTCCGAATCAAGAATACCGTGAACACGCATGGGTTCCATAATCGCTTCACCAATCGTCATGCGCGGATTTAACGATGAATAGGGATCCTGGAAAATTATTTGAATGTCTTTTCGGATAGCACGCATTTCGCTTTGAGATAAGCGTGTAATATCTTTTCCGTTGAAAATTATTTTTCCGTCGTGCGGATCAATCAATCGCAATATGGTTCTTCCAAGTGTGGTCTTACCACAACCGGATTCACCGACCAATCCTAACGTTTCTCCGGGATAAACATCAAAGGAAACATCATCCACTGCTTTAACGTAGTCGGTAACTTTTCCGGTAAGACTTCTTCCAACCGGGAACCAGGTTTTTAAATTTTTTACATGCAAAATCGGAGTCTTGGCATACATGCTTTCTTGTTCCGACTTCCGTAATTCCGGATTTTCTTCCAGACTGCGAATTAATCCTTCAACAGAAATATTTGTTTCGGTGATGGTGTCATTGTCGTCGCTCGACATAAAATCGCTTACCGTAGGAAGTTTTCGCAAGCGCCTTCCGAGTTTTGGACGGCATGCCAATAAACCTTTCGTGTAAGGATGTTGTGGATTGGTAAAAATATCGAGCACGGTTCCCTGTTCAACAATTTTCCCTTTGTACATTACCACTACACGATCCGCTAATTCAGCTATAACACCCAGGTCGTGGGTGATGAAAATAATTCCAAGATTATTCTTCACCTGTAAATCATTCATCAGGTCAAGAATGGTCTTTTGTACGGTTACATCCAGCGCAGTGGTCGGTTCATCCGCAATGAGAATATCCGGATTACAACTCATCGCCATCGCAATCATTACACGCTGTTTTTGTCCGCCCGATAACTGGTGTGGATAGGCGTCGAAAATTCGTTCGGGACGTGGAAGTTTTACTTGTTTAAACAATTCGATTACGCGTCCTTTTGCCAGTGCTCTGCTTTTTGAAAAAACGGAATAGAAAATACCGCCGCCAATTAATGCAAAGCCTGCACAAGCTAAAATCAGGGAAACCACAGGAGCCATTCCTTCCGATACAAACGTGATCAGGGAAAAGAAAAATGCAACAGTAGAAGCGAGATAAAAAAGATTGCGGTGCGATTCTAAAAAATAGCGCAGCTTACTTAATTCGGGAAAGGATTCATGTTTCAGAATGGCTTCGGTAACCTGATCACCACAGGTGAGAACAGGATTCAGCGAGGTCATGGGCTCCTGGAAAATCATCGCCAGTTTGTTACCGCGATAGGATTGCATTTGCTTTTCGGTAGCCTGTAATAAATCAAGCGGTCCCTTTTGCGCATCATGGTAAATAATCTGACCACCGGAAATTTTCCCCGGGGGACTCGGAATCAATCGCATCGCCGAGAGGGAAGTCACCGATTTACCAGATCCGGATTCACCCACTATACCAATGGTTTCACCCTTGTGAAGGACAAAAGAAACATCGTTTACCGCTTTGGTAACAACACCATCACTGGTGAATTCAGTCACCAGATTTCGCACTTCCAATATGGGTTCCTTTGCCATGGCAGGTTTTATTCTGAGGAGGCTAAAAATAAACTTATTTGGCAATAAGAACAAATGAAGTTGGTTCCCTTAGACGAGTAGCGCTTTTCGGCCTTTGGATTCCAATAAAATCACTGATTTTGAATGGGGCAAACAGGCAGTATTTTAGGTTCCGGGCATTGCGGGAACCCCTTTAGAGACCTATTTTTGCTGCTCAATTAGAAAAAATCATGGAAAATCAGGTAAAGATTGGTCTGTTTGGCTTCGGATGTGTGGGGCAGGGATTGTATGATGTTTTATCCCAAAGCAGGGGATTTAAAACTCAGATCAAGAAAATTGTGGTGAAGGATAAAAACAAAAAGAGAAGTCTTCCCGAACATTTGTTTTCGTTTGATAAAAATGAAATCCTGAACGATCCGGAAATTAATCTGGTGGTGGAGTTGATCGACAATGCGGCTGATGCTTTTGAAATTGTTTCTACAGCACTCAGGAAGGGGAAAAACGTAGTGAGCGCAAATAAAAAAATGATTGCGGAAAATTTTGAAGAATTAGTCCGCATTCAAAATGAATACGGCACATCATTGCTTTACGAGGCTTCATCTTGCGGATCCATTCCCATTGTGCGGAATCTGGAAGAGTATTACGACAATGAATTACTTCGTGCGGTGAGCGGAATTTTTAATGGTTCTTCTAATTACATCCTCACTAAAGTGCAGAATGAAAATCTCGATTACGCCACTGCTTTACATCAGGCACAGGAACTTGGCTTTGCAGAGAGTAATCCGAAACTGGATGTGGAAGGATATGATGCCAAGTTTAAGTTGATTATTGTGGCCGGACATACCTTCGGCGTTTTCGCAAAACCGGAAGAAGTTTTAAATCTCGGCATTCAAAATCTTGCACTGGGTGATGTTGATTTTGCAAAATCGCGCGATAAACGAATCCGCCTGGTAGCAAATACATTTCAACTCGATGATGAACGCATTACCTTATTTGTAACACCGCGACTGGTAGGGAAAGAAGATCAGTTGTACAATGTGAATAATGAATACAATGCCGTAATTCTTGAAGCTGCATTTTCCGATAAGCAATTGTTTGTAGGTAAAGGAGCGGGCGGACATCCAACCGGTTCTGCAGTTCTCTCGGATATTTCTGCAAACACCTATCAATACCGTTACGAGTACAAAAAATTTCATCAGACTTCCCGTTTTGCCTATTCCACAGATTTGGAACTCGAAGTTTATCTCCGTTCGAATGATCCAAAATTATTTGATGAACTCCATTTTACTTCCATCTCCGAAAAAGGAATCAATTATGTCACCGGAGTGAATTATGTCATCGGTGTGCTTTCACTTAAATCATTGATTGAAAATAAAGAAAGAATTAACCAGTCAGGAGCATTCCTTGCTGCCACCGGAGAGGTTATTCTTGGAGAGGGAACGCAAAAAGAAAAATTGCATCTCACCGAAAACGTAGGGGTGAATTAAACTCAGCCTTGCACAAAGTGAAACTGGATCGATTCTAAAATAGGAATTAAACCTGCGAAGAAAAATTCAACAGCAATAACCATTACGATTAATCCCATAATACGCATCAGGACTTTATTTCCTGTTTCTCCAAGGAACTTCTGAATACCGGCCGCACCAAAGAGTGATACGAGCGTGATCAGCATTACGACAAACATCGCTGCAATCACTGTTATTTTTGCACCTGCATCTTGTGCATCGTTCATGAGAATGATGGAATTGGTAATGGCACCCGGACCACAAATCATGGGTATGCCAAGAGGTGTAATGGAAATGTCGGTAATGTATTCTTTCACGGTTTCAGAATCCATTTTTGTACGGATCAAGCGGGCCTGCAACATATCCCAACCCATGATAAAAAATAAGATTCCGCCTACAATCCGGAATCCATTGGCAGAAATGCCAAAAAAATCAAAGATGAATTTACCCGCAAATGCAAATATCACCATGGTGAGAAAAGCGGTAATACTGGCTTTAATGGCGGTGCGGCGTTTGTTGGCTGCATCGAGACTCGCCGTCATGGTCATGTACACCGGTATCAGGCTAAAAGGATTGATGATGGTGATAAAAGTGGTAAAGACCAACAGGAATAAATCGGCGGAGAAGGACATGAATTCTCAAATTTTTGGCAAATATCAGAATTTAGCCGGTACAAATGAGCATCCGAAAGGCTACATTTGTAAGGATGGACATGCAAAAACTTTCACTGGTAGTAATTACGTTCAACGAAGAGCGTAATATCCGCCGTTGTTTGGAAAGCGTGGCCGGACTGGCGGATGAAATTGTAATTGTGGATTCCGGTTCAACAGATTCTACTTTGCAAATCGCTGAGGAATTTTCTGCTCGTATTGTTCAGCAGAAATGGCTTGGCTATTCAGAACAAAAAAATTCAGGTAATCAACTTGCATTGCACGATTGGATATTATCTCTCGATGCAGATGAAGCTTTGAGTCCCGACTTAAAAGCGGAAATCATTCAAATTAAAAATTCAGGCTTCAAAGGCGTTTATGAATTTCCACGCTTAACCAATTACTGCGGAACATTTGTTCGTCACGGCGGCTGGTACCCCGATTATAAAGTCCGCATTTTTAATCGGAAAAACGTATGCTGGCAAGGCACCATACACGAAACACTCAAGGGATTTTCAACAACTGATATTACGCGATTAAAAGGCGATTGTTTGCATTTTTCATACTATACCATTCAGGAACATATTCGTCAAACCGAAAAATTTACGGATCTGTCGGCGCAGGATTTGTTTGCTAAAAATAAAAACGTGAGCTGGATTAAATCGGTATTTTCCCCCATGGCACGTTTTGTTTCAGGTTATTTTTTTAAGTTGGGATTTTTAGATGGTAAAGCCGGATTTTATATAGCGAAAATTTCGGCGATGTCGACACGTTTGAAATACAAAAAATTAAAATCACTTTATTCCAAATGAAACAAATCATCCTCGAAATGGAAAAATTGAAACACCTCGAAACGGGGTTGGGACAATTTTGTTTTCATTTGGGGAATGAATTATTGCTTCAGCAACAGGAACAGTTTAAACTGAATTTTTTTCTTCCGGAACAAGCTGCAACTTTGTTTGATAAAAAGGTTGCTGTAAAATTCAGTAAGCAATGGAACAAACTGTTTATGCCGGGAGCATCGCGTTTTGATTTATGGCATATCCTGCATCAGGATTCGAAATACATTCCCGCTTCACCCAAAAAAATGGTGATCACGGTTCATGATTTAAATTTTTTGCAAAAATATTCAGGACGAAAACAACAATCGCGCTTGCAACAACTTCAATCCCGTATTGACCGTAGTTCCGGTGTGGCCGTAATTTCCAATTATACGGGTTCAGTTTTAAAAAATCATATTGAATTAAAGGATTGTCCGCTTCGCGTTATTTATAACGGAAATTCGTTAAAACAATTTCCCCATGCTCAGCGGCCGGGATTTATTCAGGAGGATCACCCTTTCTTTTTTGCATTAGGTGTTTTATCGCCACGTAAAAACTTTCATGTCTTGCCACCGCTCTTAAAACGCTTTCCTCATCACCGTTTGGTAATTGCAGGACCATCCCATTCTGAATACCCGCAACAAATTTTATCCGCCGCGAAAGCAGCAGGTGTATCATCGCGTTTGATTCTGGTAAATCAGATTACTGAAGAAGAAAAGTATTGGCTGTATGCGAATATGGATGCGTTTTTATTTCCATCGCTTGCAGAAGGATTCGGTCTCCCTGTGGTGGAGGCAATGAGTTTGGGTAAACCGGTATTCCTTTCAAACTTAACTTCATTACCGGAAGTAGGAGGAGAAATGGCGTTTTATTTTAAAAATTTCGATGCAGAGGAAATGGCCAATCAACTGGAAGCAGGATTGCATAAAGTCGCGCACATTTCCGATTATTCTTCATTGGTAAAACAACACGCCCATCAATTTTCCTGGCAAAATGCTGCAAAGGAATACCTGAATTTTTATTCAGAGGTTTTATCCTGAAGTTCGGGCATCTGGTAATAGAACAAAGCTCCCAGGAAACAAAAATAAGCTACACCGGCCTGCGTTTCCAGGGTGTCTTCCGTTAACAGAGAAATGATCGCACCGGTATAAAAAATTAAAAACATCAGGTTTCCGGTTTCCCATGCTTTAACAAAGGGAAGGGCAAGATAAATCAGAAACAACATGATGCCAATTATTCCAAAGGCAACACCTATGGCTAAAAACTGATTATGCGATCGCAATCGGTTGGATGGTGGAAGCAAGGAATGGTTCGCTTCGTATTGTGCATTAAATGCCAATTGTGCATCACCGGTTCCAACTCCAATCAAAGGATGATTTTGGATGATTTGTGTAGCGGTTTGCCAGAATTCCAGTCGTTGAGTCACCGAATTTCCGGTAGCGTTTTTATAATAGCGATACACATCAAATTCAAAAAATACTTGCTCAATGCGTTTTCTTAATCCTCGTGTTTTAGTGTAGTTGATGTTCGCAATTCCGTTTTCAATATTCCGGATGTCTTCATCGCTTAATTGACTGATACCGTCAAGATCTTTTTTTAATCCTTTGGAGGTCATGTAGCGAATCAACGTTTGCGAAAGAGCCTGGTTTTTTTTATCGAGACTATCATAGGGAATGGAGGAACGCTGATTCCATCCTTTTTTTAATTCGGCGTAGCACACATTGCTCCAGGTGTAATATCCGTTTTCCATCATGTCATTATCGAGTTGATGATGGTACATTTCTCCTCGTGGTGTAAATTCCGGAAGGTTGTTTCGGGTTTCTTTTGGTGTACGGAATTCAATAAAAACGCTGCGGACAAATAAAAAGGCAACTAATGCGATGAGTAGGAGTGAAAATCCGAAGGTTGCTTTTACCCATCGCTTGCCGGAATGCATAATTTGATAGAAAATATAAAACAACATGCTTGCACTCAACACAGAATAAGCAGTGGCCGATTCCAGAATGTAAAGGAAGTAGAGCAACCATGCAATTAAAAAAGGCGCGATAATTTTTTCCGATTTTTCCCCAATAAAAATCCAGCGAACCATTACCAAAATTGCGGTTGAAATCACCAGTGATAAGCGGATATGCGATACAAAAGGAGAGATATTTCTCACGTCACTGATGTCGCGCGACGATGGAAAAATTTCTAAATAAATTCCGGTAGAAATCAAGGTGGAAACTACAGTGGCAGCGACAAACAGACGCATTAAAATTTTAAACTGATGTTTGCTTAGTTGCGGAAGTGCGGCGAGTAAAACCGGGAATAAAAGAATCGGAAGTTTAATGCGAAGATCATTAAAGGCAAATGCATAATCGGTGGACCAGCATAAACCAATCAGGTGAATTCCAAAAAAACAGGCAGCGGCAATCAGATAGGTATCCTGCTTTACTTTTTTGAGTTGTTGCAGGGGATTACCATAAAGCAGAAAAGCGAGAGCTAATCCTATTGATCCCAGGCTCATCAGGAACACGGATGTGCTTAATCCCACGCATAATGCAATTAACGCGGCATAATGTACCGGAAAGGCTAATTTCTGCAACAAGGAGAGTTATTTCTTATCGGTTTTGATGCTTCCGTTAAGAATACCCTTATAACGAGAAGGGTCATTAAATATTTTAATGGCTTCAATAATTTCCGGATCGGTGCGCAGGGTGTGTTCTATTTTGCCGTTTTGGTAGTAATAACGACCCACAATTTCCGATTCGATGAATTCAATGATCTCGTCTTTAAAACGCATTAAGTCGGTTTCTTTGCTGGGTTGTACTTTTTTAAGCAAGGCCTCAAATTCCGATTCGGCTCCCTGAAAATATTTTTCGCGCTCGGCTGTTTTTTTCAGCTCTTCGAATTTTTCTTCGCTCATGGTCTTGTACGAGTATTCTTTGTTTTTTACAAAAGCAAGAAAATCGTTGTATTGAGCATCCGTAAAACGGAATTCTTTGGCATTCGTAATCGAATTGTTTTCACGGTGAAACTTAGTGGCGTAATCGAAAATAATATTCTGGGCATAAAGACTGGCAACGATTCGACTGTATTCCTTCATCTCAACATTCACATCCGGATCAATACCTCTTCCGTCAAAAACTTCCCGGCCATTTTTGGTTTTGAATTTTTTAATCAATGAATCAGAAACTACCGTCGCTTTTCCGCTTTGGTCTTTGTGACTGTAATCTAATTTCTGAATACATCTTCCGCTTGGAGTATAATATTTAGCTACGGTCAATTTCATCATGCTGTTGTAGGGTAGCGTACGCGTTTGTTGCACCAGACCTTTTCCGTAGGAACGCTGTCCAACTACTACACCACGGTCCAGATCCTGAATGGAACCGGATACAATTTCAGAGGCAGAGGCGGATCCTTCATCAATTAAAACCACTAATGGCATGTTTAAATCCAGTGGTTCTTCCTTGGCAGGATAAACAGCATTCATATTCGGCATCCGGCCTTTTTGGCGAACAATTTCTGTTCCACGTGGGACAAAAATATTGACAATTGCCACTGCTTCAGTCAGCAATCCACCACCGTTTCCGCGCAAATCAAAAACCAGTTGTTTCATGCCGTGTTTTTCTTTCAGATTTTTAAATGCATCCTTTACTTCGGCGCTCGCTGTATTGGTAAAACTATTCAGTTTGATGTATCCGGTTTGTTGATCAATCATGCCGTAATAAGGAACATCTTTAATTTTTATTTCTTCACGCACCAGTGTTTTTTCCATGAAGCCTTCGGTTCCTTCACGTTTGACTTTTAATTTTAAACTTGTACCGGGAGCACCTTTTAAAAAGCGACTCACTTCATCACTGGTCATTCCTTTGATTGACTTCCCGTCAATTTCATAAATCATATCACCGGCAATCAGACCGGCTTTCATCGCAGGATATCCTTCATAAGGTTCCGCCACTTGCGAATACTCCCCGTTTTTGCGAATAACAGCACCGATACCACCATATTGACCTGTAGTCATAAAGCGATAATCTTCAATGTCCGATTCAGGATAAAAAACGGTATAAGGATCCAATGATTCCAGCATGGCGTCAATACCATCTTTCATCAATTTTCCGGGCATAGGCTCATCAACGTAATACGCATTCAACTCCTTATACACCGCACCGAAAATCTCGATGTTTTTCGACATCTCAAATTCATTCGAGGGAACCGGACGAAAAGAATATCCGACTATACCCGAAATTGCTGCCAATAGGCCTACGATAAGAAATTGTTTACTGCGCTTCATGTTCTGTATTCAAATTTTTAGAAGAATTAAGCTCTTCTGTCAAACGTTGTAAAAGTAAGATTATTTTACGGCTAACCGTTTCCCATTCGGGATGCTCATTGCCTGTGAACAGGATCGCCAAAGCAATATGCTTATCCGATTTGTCAAGAGCATCATACAAAATGCCTTTGTTTAACCGATAAGCTTCCCGCATTTGCCGTTTAATCCGGTTCCGGTCGTGAGCCCGTTTAAATTTCCGTTTCGGAACTGTAAACAAAACCTGTGCCTTGGCTTCCGCATCGGCATGCACCCAAAACAAACGAAAGGGAAAAGCATTGATGAACTTTTTTTCCATAAAAAGTGCATCGATGGATTTTTTGCTGCAAAGCCTTTCCGTTTTACGGAATGTGTTCAATGGAGAAATGTTTATGCCACAAGATAAGCAACTAATGCCATCTTTCTGGTTTCGCAATGGGAAATAAGAGGGGAGGAATTATTTTTCCTTATCGTTTTTTATAAAATGCTCAATCGCCATTGTCATACTCGGAGCATTGGGCATCGGTGCCTGAACGTCTAAGCGTAAACCGGCCGACTTAACAGCGGCTGCAGTGGTAGCCCCAAATGCAGCAATCCTGGTTTTATTCTGCTTGAACTTTGGAAAATTCTTTAACAGCGATTCAATTCCTTGTGGCGAAAAGAATACCAGCATGTCGTACTTAATATCTGCCAGATCACTCAGGTCACTGGCTACCGTGCGGTACATGATGGATTTGGTGTATTTGATATTGTGCTGGTCCAGTACGTCGGTGATTTCCTGCTTGTGGATGTCGGAACAGGGAAGAAGAAATACTTCGTCTTTATGTTTCTTTATCACATCCAGTAACTCAATAAATTTCTGTTTGCCGTGAAAAATTTTGCGTTTGCGGTAAACCACATATTTCTGCAGGTAATAAGCAGTCGATTCGCTGATGCAAAAATATTTCATTGTATCGGGAACGGTATAACGAAGCTCTTTACAAACACGGAAAAAATGATCCACGGCATTACGACTCGTCATAATCACTGCAGTGTGTTCCTGGATACTTACTTTTTCTTTACGCAGGTCTTTACTGTCAACACCTTCCACATGGATAAATGGACGAAAGTCAACCTTAAGCTTGTGCTTTTTTGCCAGCTCCGCATAAGGGTTCTTCTCCGATTCCGGAGGAGCCTGAGAAACGAGAATCGTTTTGATCGCCAAAGCAGTAAATTTTATATCCGTTCCTAATAGTTGTCGGCTAATCAGCCAATTTTGCTCACCAACACCTTTATCGTTACGATTAAGGGCAGGATTTCAAGCGCGCAAAGATATAAAAAAATAAAAACAACACCACTCCCTGCATTTAGTCCGGCAAGAATTCCCCTTCCAATCCGGTAGAGGTAGATCATAAGAAACAAGGAACCGGCAATGAGCAGCGACGGAACAAAAAGGTAATCAGGACCAAAACTGGCCAGAATGGCGAAAGGAAGGAGTAAAATCCCGGTTATTTCAGGAAAAAGTAACAAGGCATACCGGTTTTCAGTTAAGCCCCCGTCTTCCCCAATAATAAATTGGGTAATCAGATGTATGATGCTTTTGATCAGTAGAAAAAGAAACAATGCGCCACTAATGATTAAAAATTCTAAAAAATCGGGCAGGTTCAACCAGGAAATGGAGAAAAAGTGCAAGGCCCAAAAAATTAATAATCCCCCGCTAAAGGCATAGTTCAATAAGAAGGTAATCGAGAAGGGGTGACTTAAAACCAACTCCTCCCGCATCAGTTGCTTCATGTATCGGGCAGAAATAAATGCGTCGGTGAGTTGACGAAATTTATTGTGATAACCTAACCTTAAAACAGCAACCGTGCCTACCAAAAGGGTCAATAAAACAAACATCCATACATCATTCCCCTTTTTCACTTCGTGAAGCTGAAGTCCGCTTCCCCAATCCAGCGATTGTTCAAGACTGCTTTTCATGTTGATCAGGGCAGAACTGTCGGGTTTTTCTGGTAAGAGCGAACCCTTGCCCAAAAGAACAAATGGAGCGCTTTCTTGTTGTAAACTGTCAATACCCGGCATGGGGTCAAAAATAGACATATTGCCGATAACAAGTGTGTAAGTCCGACTGTGATTTTTTTAGTTATTTTTGTCGCAAACAGTTAAAAAATGGCAAAGACCGATTTATTCCAGGCTCCCGATTATTATCAGCTCGACGATTTGCTTACCGACGAACATAAAATGGTTCGCGATGCAGCACGTGCATGGGTGAAAAAAGAAGTTTCACCAATTATTGAGGAGCATTATGAAAAAGCAACCTTCCCTCACAATGTGGTTAAAGGATTAGCCGAAGTCGGCGCATTCGGACCCTATATTCCAACTGAATATGGCGGTGCAGGATTAGATCAGATTTCATACGGATTAATCATGCAGGAATTAGAGCGTTGCGATAGCGGATTACGTTCTACTGCTTCAGTTCAAAGTTCATTGGTGATGTATCCGATTTATAAATTCGGATCGGAAGAACAAAAAAAGAAATACCTGCCAAAACTGGCATCCGGTGAATGGATCGGATGTTTCGGATTAACAGAGCCCGACTACGGATCCAATCCGGGTGGAATGATCACCAATTTTAAAGACGCCGGCGATCATGTTATCCTTAACGGAGCAAAAATGTGGATCAGCAATGCACCCTTTGCACAAATTGCAGTGGTTTGGGCAAAAGATGAAAGCGGAAGAATTCACGGTTTAATCGTTGAACGCGGAATGGAAGGATTTTCCACTCCCGAAATGCACGGTAAATGGAGTTTGCGCGCATCGGCCACCGGTGAATTGATTTTTAATAATGTGAAAGTACCAAAAGCAAATATCCTTCCCGGTAAATCAGGACTCGGTGCTCCTTTAAGCTGTCTCGATTCGGCACGTTTCGGAATTGCCTGGGGTGCAATTGGTGCAGCAATGGATTGCTACGATTCAGCATTAAGATATTCCATGGAACGCATTCAGTTCGATGTTCCTATTGCAGCGTTTCAGTTGACGCAAAAAAAATTAGCTGAGATGTTAACCGAAATTACAAAAGCGCAATTGCTCACCTGGAGATTAGGTGTATTGCGTAATGAAGGAAGAGCAACATCTGCGCAAATTTCAATGGCAAAACGAAACAATGTGCATATGGCAATTTCCATTGCAAGAGAAGCGCGACAAATTCACGGAGCGATGGGTATTACCAATGAATATTCCATTATGCGTCATATGATGAATCTGGAATCGGTTATCACTTACGAAGGAACACATGATGTTCACTTGCTGATTACCGGTGCCGATATCACAGGAATCTCTGCATTCAAAACAGCGCCTTTGTCGAAATAATTGATTATTTAAAATACTACGAAAGCCTCCTGAACATCGGAGGCTTTTTTATTTTTCACTTAGAGCGAACTTCATTTCAAATAACAAACCATGATCGTTGGTGAACGAATATTTTGCATCCACTTGTTCACATAAAGCATCAATCAGGGTCATGCCTAATGAATCGGAATTCGATTTTTTATCGGGTAAACCGCGACCATCATCTTTAATGGAAAACTGAATTTGTTTATTCTGTTCCTTCAAACGAATTTCTATTTTTCCTTTATTATCCGGAAAGGCGTGCTTATAGGCATTGGTCAGAATTTCATTGGTGATCAGTCCGAGCGGAATGGCCACTGCTATATCACATAAAACGGAATCATAATCCTGGAATATTTCAATCTGCTTTTGATCGCCCATTGAATTTAAAATTTCCTGACTAAGTTCTTTTAAGTAAGCATCCAATTCAATCCGGTGCAACGATTTACTATGGTAAATACGGTTATGAACCATGGCCATCGACATCACACGCATGTGACATTGGTGAAGTGCATCGATGGTTTCCGGGTTTTCTGATTGGTATTTTTTCAGATTAATTAATCCCAGAATTACCGCCATGTTATTTTTCACACGGTGAAATACTTCAGAGAGAAGAATTTCTTTTTCATGCAGCGCTTTTTTTAATTCGTTTTGTTGTCGGCTAAACGTAATGATCACAATCACGGAAAAGAAAAGCGAAACAAACAGTAAAATAAAAAAATGAAGATTACGGGTCGATTCTAATTCTTCCTTAGTAAAAGGAACCGTATTCCATTTCAATTGAAAACTGACAAGGACAAGAATAATGCAGGCCAGCGTAAATCCGAAATTGATGAAAAAATAAACCACCGATTCTTTGCGGGCAAACATTATGGTGGTGCCAATAATAACCGAAATAAAATGCAAATGAACCATCGAATCTGCCCCATCCCGAATAGAAAAAAAGGTAAGGATGGTTCCGCAACTCAGATTCAGTAATGTTATCGCCAGATTGGTTTTGCCTTTTACATTAAGCCATAAAACCAAAAATTGAAACAGTACAACGGGGGGTAGGACTTTCGGTCCAAGTGAAGTAGAAATGTTGCCGTTCACAAAATCATACGCAACCGCAAACAACAACCAAAACATGGCGTTAATGGTCAGTAAATTCGTTGCACGAAAAAGTCGGCGTTGTATCTGATCGGGTAGAGGGGCTCTTCCTAAATCAGCAAGTTTTAATATGGGCTTTAAAACATCCATCATCCTAATGAGCAAACGGCATCGGCCATTGCCAGTTCACTGGTGTTCCAGGGTAAAATCATCTGTTGTACGCCGTTGTTTTTTAATTCTTCGGCGGTCGATTTTCCAATGGCAATTACAATTTGATGGGCAGATATTTTCTTTTTGCGCAGGTAAATGAGAGCGTTGGTTGGACTGGTAAACACTAATATATCGGCATCAGGAATTTCTGCTTCATCATCGGCAATGGTTTCGTAAACGACCATTTCGGTCAGCTGCTTCTGATCGCGAAATTGTTTTTGAACGGTTCTGAAACTTGCGGTAGATTGTGGAAACAATATTTGTTTTCCATCAGCAATCTCAGCAAACTGTTTTCCGATTTCAACGGTATCATTCGATGTTCCGGTAAAATCGCACAGAATTCCTTTTTTCTTTAAGGCTTCGGCTGTAGAACCGCCAATGCTTCCGATTTTTACTCCTTTCGGAATTTTTGGATTCTGGCTGAAAAAATATTTTACGCAGTTTTTAGAAGAGAAAAAGATCCAATCACAATCCGGAATTCCGGTAAAAGGTACTTCCTGATAACGTGTCATGGAAACCCCATGTACCGAATAACCATTGGCGGCAAGAGCACGATAGAAATAATCGGCAGGTTTCAGATTTCTGCTGATGTAAACTCGTTTTCCGCTTTTTTGTTGGATTAATCGCAGTGCATCGTTCACCAGATTTTCAGGTTGATTGGTCTCCAGATATAATCGCTTGGGAATCGAATTCCAGGTATTGGCTACAGAAACCCACAATTTGGTTTTTTCTTTTTCAGCAATGCAATAAGCACCAAGGGGAAGCTGACATCCTCCCTGTAGTTGATTTAATAGTTTACGTTCAATTTCAATGTTCGACTGAATATCGCCATGGTTGAGCTTCGCAATCGCCATGGAAAGTTCAGGATCGTTATCGCGAATTTGTAAAGCTAAAACGCCTTGTGCAGGTGCAGGAACAAATTCCCGGGGATCCAGGCATTCGGTGAAAAAATCGCTGAGGTCAATTTGCAAACGTTCTACTCCCGCTTTTGCCAGCATGATGGCATCGTATTGACCATCTTTTAATTTTTGTATACGGGTAGGGACATTTCCGCGCAGATCTTTTAAATCCAGATCGGGTCTGTAAAGTAATAATTGCGATTTACGTCGGGCCGATGAGGTTCCTACATTGGCATTTTTTTTCAGATTGAATTTCTCCGTACGATCCACCGCTTCTTTACGAATCAGCAATAAATCCGAAGGATCTTCACGATAGCTAACGGCAGCAATTTTTAATCCTTTTACCTCAGTCGTTTCCAAATCCTTATGCGAATGAACGGCCAGGTCAATTTTTTTCTGGAGCAGCGCTTCTTCAATTTCTTTGGTGAAGAATCCTTTTCCTTCCATTTTATCAAAGCTCAGGTGTTGAATCTGATCACCCTGGGTTTTAATAATCTCAATGGTAGATTCAATTCCGATGCGTTTTAATTCCAATTGTACAAAATGAGCTTGCCATAAAGCAAGGTCACTGCCTCTTGATCCTATAGTAATGTGTTTCATGTTCATTAAAAAAATAAACCCCTCACGGAGAGGGGAAAGATAAGAAATATCGTTAACAGAATCAGGAGAGTTGTTCTGTTTTTTCCTCTTGTTTTTTCTGCGAATCAGCTGCGTTGTCGAGCAGAATTTCTTTTGCCATTTTCATTGGCAGACTGATGTATTTTTTTTCCAGATAAGCCAGAATTTTATCCAGCGTTTCTTTGGAATGTTCATCCATCGAAGCAATTTCTTTCGCAAAAATGGATTGAATCGCCAGTTCTTTTATTTCCTTCATTTTATGCGGAACTTCCGACATGGCGCGTTCTACCTGACGTGCTCTGTATACTTCACGGAACTCATCCATCAGATGATCAATAATCGCATTGCAACGGTGCAATTCCTTTTCGCGTTCTTTCAAATTGATTTCTGCTTCTTCTTTCAGATTTTCCACATCAATCAATTTCACTTTGTGAATTCCACAAATGGATTTATCGAAATCATTCGGAATAGCTAAATCTACTACTACTTTAGCATGCTGATCACCTTCCAGAAGCGATTCATAAATTTCGCGTGTAATAATCGGCTCCGCAGAGGCCGTGCAGGTAATGATAACGTCAAATCCTTCTTTGTATGCAGATAAATCTTTGAGCTCTCTTAATTCGCATTTCAATTCATTGGCCAGGGCAAGACCATTTCCCATTGAGCGATTGAAAACGATGAAATTTTTAAATCCGTTTTTCTTTAGGAATCGAGCCATGTTGGTGTTGGTTTGACCCGCACCAATAAATAATATCCGTGCATCTTCATGCACATTATGTTCTTTTAATTTACGAAATGCCAATGAAACTACACTTACCGGTTTGGTAGCAATATCGGTATGCGTATAAACTTCTTTTGCTGCTTCAACTGTTTTTTTCATTACCAGACGAATCATGTCGCCGGTTAAACCCATTTGCTGACTCTTCTCGTAAGATGTTCTAACCTGAGTAATAATTTCGCGTTCTCCAATTACCATTGAGTCTAATGAAGAAGCTACGTTAAATACGTGGCGAATGGCTTTTTCTCCCTTATAGTATTCGCAGGAACGAACTGCTTTTTGCAATTGCGTTTCTGTCCAACCCGGATTAAATGCATGAAAGAATTCAATTAAAAAATCATCATCATTTTCTTCACGGTTCACAAAATAAAATTCAACCCTGTTGCAGGTAGATAAATACATTAACTCTTCTAAGCGCGCATTCGATTTCAAATTGCGTAAACGCATTTCCTGCTGACTATCCTCGATGTGGAATTGTCCGATATCTTCTAAATTTGCCTTCTTGTGTGTTAAGGCAATAACTCTGAAATTCTTCACGCTTCTCTGTATTTTCCTTCTCAAATTTCAACAATGGACTTTTTTGTATTGTCATGAAATTGTCATAGGAGCTTTTTAGAGTCGTTCTAAATAAGACGAAGCCGCTATACCCCTTTATTTTCAATGGTTTCAGCGTGTTTCTGACTTTCATCAGGATTTGTTGTAACCATTTTAGCCTTATCTGCATATATAGGAAAAAGGAGGAGCTATGAGTAAAAAGCATTTGTTTGTCGGTTCAATTTTTATGTGTTGCGCTTTTACCAGTCAGGTAATTATTCCTGAACCGGACACCATATCACTACGTGAAGCAATAGATAAAAAAATGATTTCGGTGGATGCTACCTCCTTAGGTGGATACAGTGGGGAGTGTGTCCAGTTGGATGTGGTGAACACCAGCGGAAAAAAAATTAATGTTGTCATTCCTTCCGGTGGAGTTTTTCATCCTGCCGACGAAGGGATGCAAGATATTTTTGTGGTAACCGATCAGGTTCTGGCTTTGCAAAAAGGTCAAAAACTTCCGTTTAAAGTGAAAGGTTATTGTTGTCAGGCCTCCGACCGGTCGCCATCTGGTGGAATTGGTTTTTCATTTGAACAATCATCTAATCCTGCCTTGCTGGAGTTGGCAAAATTTATGAATGGGAAAAAATTTTCTGATGGAGTTTCTCAGGAGGCGGTTTGGTGTGTTTCTGATGGAAATTCAGTTTCCGGAATTTATAATGAGGAGGGAAGTCCCACCAATGATTTGCGGAAAGAAGTTTGCAGAATTACCAAACAAAAAGATGTGTGGTTTTCTAAACGATCCAACCATACCATTGCAGAAGATGGCTTTATTAATAGTGATCCGGTATCAGTGGAGGGCATGATTGAATTTAGAACAGAAGCACCCATGGACATAACTGCTTTAATTAAATCGGGGAATGGCTCCAACGATTATAAGCTCCCAGGTTCAATGCATGTGCCGCGGGCGGGAAAATTTGCCTACGACTTTAATTTGCGCGTTAAAGGCTGGGAAAAGGGGAAATACGAGGTGGTTATTAATGGGGGCGACAAAGTATTACTTGTGCAGGAATTCGAAATTTGATGAAATAGGAAAATGGCATACAAGAAAAAAAGCCCGGGCAATCTGTCCGGGCTTTTTTTAGGAGGTAGTTGTTGTTGATGTTCCGGCATTTCAGGAGGACCGGAACAGCGCGTTGAATACGTATTAGCTTCCGCACATCTCGCAACCTTCCGGATTGTCGAGTGAACAAGCAATAGCAGCCATGTCTTGCTCTTTCTGAGCTTCAATCTCTGCATTGGTGCGTTCTTTAAGCGGAAGTATTTCTTTTTGTGCTTGTTTTTCGAGTGTGAATTTAATGGGATCAGTAGCGGCTTTAGTACGCAAATAGTACATACCGGTTTTTAATCCTTTTTTCCAACCATAGAAATGCATGGAGGTCAGTTTACCGAAATTGGCATTTTCCATAAAGATGTTAAGCGACTGACTTTGGTCAATAAACGCTCCACGGTCGGCAGCCATTTCAATGATGGATTTCTGACTGATTTCCCAAGCGGTTTTATAGATGTCCTTAAGGTTCTGCGGAATTTCAGGAATGTCCTGAACGGAACCGTTTGCGGCAACAATTTTATTTTTTAATCCTTCATTCCAGATACCCAATTTCACGAGGTCTCTCATGAGGTGTTTGTTCACCACAATAAACTCACCGGCTAATACACGACGTGTGAAAATGTTGCTGGTGTATGGTTCAAAGCACTCATTGTTTCCAAGGATTTGTGCAGTAGATGCAGTTGGCATTGGTGCGAGCAATAATGAATTGCGTACACCATGTTGTTTGATCTCATCGCGCAATACATCCCATTCCCAACGTGAACTTGGACTTACTCCCCACATGTCTTGTTGGAAGATACCTTGAGAAATGGGTGAACCTTCGTAGGTTTCGTAAGGACCAAATTCTTTTGCAAGATCTTTGGATGAAGTCAATGAAGCGTAATAAATCGTTTCGAAAATCTCCTGATTTAATTTGCGGGCTTCCGGACTGTCAAATGAATAACGCATCAGAATGAATGCATCAGCAAGACCTTGTACTCCAATTCCGATCGGACGGTGACGTAAATTACTTTTACGCGCTTCCGGTACCGGATAGTAATTGTAATCGATAATCTTATTCAGATTTTTTGTTACATGATAAGTGATCTCAAACAAACGCTGATGATCAAACTCACCATCTTTCACAAATTTTGGTAATGCGATAGAAGCAAGATTACAAACAGCAACTTCGTCCGGTGCTGTGTACTCCATAATCTCAGTACACAAATTGGATGATTTAATTACACCAAGATTCTTCTGATTGGATTTCTCATTACATGCATCTTTGTAAAGCATATACGGAGTTCCTGTTTCAATTTGAGATTCCATGATCTTGAACCAGAGATCTTGCGCTTTAATCGTTTTGCGGCCTTTACCTTCGCGTTCGTAGCGGGTGTAAAGTTCTTCAAACGCTTTTCCATAGGTGTCGCTCAGACCTGGACATTCATTCGGACACATTAACGTCCAGTCGCCATTGTCTTCTACACGTTGCATGAACAAATCCGGAATCCAGAGAGCGTAGAATAGGTCACGTGCACGTTGTTCTTCTTTACCGTGATTCTTTTTCAAATCAAGGAAATCAAAAACATCAGCATGCCATGGCTCGAGGTAAATTGCAAAGGATCCTTTACGTTTTCCTCCGCCTTGGTCTACATAGCGAGCTGTATCGTTAAATACACGCAGCATCGGCACGATACCATTTGAAGTTCCGTTGGTTCCTTTAATGTAAGAACCTGTAGCACGGATATCGTGGATGCTTAATCCAATACCACCTGCACTTTGTGAAATCTTAGCACATTGTGTAAGTGTATCGTAAATTCCACTGATCGAATCTTTCTTCATGGTAAGAAGGAAGCAAGATGACATCTGTGGTTTTGGGGTACCGGCGTTAAATAAAGTTGGTGTGGCGTGTGTAAACCATCCTTCACTCATTAAGTGATAGGTTTCAATCGCACTTTTCAAATCTTCTTTGTGGATTCCGATAGCAACACGCATAAACATGTGCTGCGGACGCTCTGCTACTTTACCGTGAAGCTTGAGGAGGTATGAACGCTCAAGGGTTTTAAATCCGAAATAATCAAAACGGAAATCGCGGTCGTAAATAATAGTTGAATCTAAAAATTCAGCATTCTTTTGAATGATATCATAAACATCATCTGCAAGAAGCGAAGCGCGCTCATTGGTGCGGGCGTCTACATAGTCGTACAAATCTTTCATTGCTAACGAGAAGGATTTTCTCGTGTTCTTATGAAGATTGGAAACTGCAATACGTGATGCAAGCAGGGCATAATCCGGATGCTTGATCGTGTTTGTTGCTGCTACTTCTGCGGCCAGATTGTCCAGCTCGGAAGTGGTAACTCCGTCGTAAATCCCTTCCACTACTTTAATCGCAACAGATACCGGGTCTACAATCGGATTCAGTCCGTAACACAATTTCTTGATACGGGCAGTGATTTTGTCGAATTGTACCGATTCCTTGCGGCCATCTCTTTTTACTACAAACATGCTACTGGTTGGTTTAGGCTGTTAATATTTGGTTTAGTCTGGTGGGTTCGTTTAAAAGTCTTCGTCGAGACTGAATTTGTTTTCTTCTTTGTTGGATAATACACCGGCTTTCTGGTATTCTCCAACACGTTTTTCGAAGAAGTTGGTTTTACCCTGCAGGTTAATCATATCCATAAAGTCGAATGGATTGGTAACATTATACACTTTAGGGTTTCCTAATTCTACTAATAAACGGTCGGCAACAAACTCAATGTATTGCTTCATCAGGTCAGCATTCATCCCGATGAGTTTAACCGGTAAAGCATCACCAACAAATTCCTTCTCAATTTCTACTGCTTCCGTAATAATACGTTCTACGATTTTCTTGTCGAGTTTGTTCACCAGGTGATTGTTGTAAAGCAAACAAGCAAAATCACAATGCAGTCCTTCGTCGCGCGAGATAAGTTCGTTCGAGAAGCTTAGACCAGGCATCAGTCCACGCTTTTTTAACCAGAAAATAGAACAGAAGCTACCAGAGAAGAAAATACCCTCAACCGCAGCAAAAGCAACAAGTCTTTCTGCAAACGTACCCTTAGAAATCCAGTTGAGGGCCCACTCTGCTTTTTTCTGTACGAAACTCAAGGTTTCAATGGCATGGAACAAACGGTCTTTTTCAATCGGATCCTTGATGTAAGTGTCAATCAACAGTGAATAGGTTTCACTGTGAATGTTCTCAATCGTAAGCTGGAATCCATAAAAGAATTTAGCTTCTGTGTACTGTACTTCTCGTACGAAATTTTCAGCGAGATTCTCGTTTACAATTCCGTCACTCGCCGCGAAGAAGGCCAGCACGTGCTTGATGAAGTGACGCTCATCATCGTTTAATTTATTCTCCCAATCCCACAAATCTGCACCAAGGTCAATCTCCTCGGCTGTCCAGAAACTGGCTTCCGCCTTTTTGTAAAACGACCAAATGTCGTTATGTACAATAGGAAAGAGCACAAAGCGGTCTTTGTTCTCTTTTAATATAGGCTCAAACTGTTCCATATAATTCGTTTCAATTAGTATCGTTTTGTTTCCCTTCCGCTTTCATTAGAGGCGACAATCCTACCTTCAGGCCGGCAATTCAGCCTGATATTCAGTAAGTCTGTCTCTTCTATGTTGGTTTCCTTTTTGCAGTGATTTGTCGGCAAAAAGAACGCGTTGAGCGGGGAGACAAAAATTGGAAAAAAAGAATCCTTCGGCAAAGCATTTTAATCCACATTAAGTTTAAGTTTTCAACATGACTTTTTTAACCAATACAACATGCCTTTATTATTAAGGCTTCCCGACAATAGATGTTCTGAAAGCCTTGCTATTCGGGCTTTGTACGATTGTTAATCAATTCATGAAAAAAGAAATAAACAATTGCGTTCAATGCAAAAAAATTGTTTCCTCCATGTCAAAAAACGATAAGATTCGTCACCGAATCCGGATAACAATTTCTATAAAATGCAGCCTTAAAAGGAAGGCATGCAAATCATAGTTTTAACAAAAAGTAGGTGAATAAAATTTCGACAAAAATTCCTTGCTTTTCAGGCAGAGAATCTTATTTTATATGCGGTAAACGGATTTAGGACTTCGGTTTCCTGCTTGATTTCTTTTCATCCTCAAGCAATTGATCGGCTTCAGCCAGCTGGGCGAAAAATTCTTCTCCGTATTTGCGGATGATAGGTTCCTTTAAAAAACGATAAACCTTCACATTTAACTTATCACCACAGGTGCAGGCCGGTTTACAAATGGGCCATTGATGATAATTTAAAGCATCCCCCGCTTTGGTTTTGGAAACGCGAATGGGGTAGAGCTGACAACTGATCGGCTTGCGGTAATTTACTTTTCCCTTTTCCCAGGCAAGTTCAATACCACATTTCGTTATCCCTTTTTCATCGAAAATTACATAGGCACACTCAGCTCCGTTTACCAAGGGAGTAACAAATTCACCATCATCGTCCTTCACATAGGTGCCTTGCTCTTCAATGGCTTTAATGCCCTCTTTCCTTAAAAAAGGTTTTACCTTCTTATAAATGGAATCGAGTATTTCCAGTTCATCATCTTCTAAAGGAGCTCCGGAATCACCTTCAATACAACAAGCACCTTTACAGGCGTTTAAATCGCAAACGAACTTTTTTTCCAAAAGATCATCCGAAACCAACTTATCGTCAATAATTATCATGCTCAAAAATAAGAAAAGTAAAAAAAGGGACAGAAACTAAATTTCGGTCATGGCATTCCGTCCGGCAAGCGTTATTAGTCCACCCGTGGTGATGTGCAGCAGAATCAACAGCACCATTAAACTGAGAGGGGCGTCGGGAATTCCTACCGGACCCAAACAGGATAAAATCCCAAACAAAACGGAAATACTGGTAAACACGATTTTCCCTGAATCCAGAAATCGAAAGCAGAGATAAGCCATTAAATAACCTACCAGGGCGGGGACAATACTCGCCATGAGGATATGAAACCAGGTAATTGGACCCTCGGTCTCTTCCACATAAAAGTCGGAAGGAACGATACCACTAGAGGTGGCCAGAAGAAAAATAGCCTGATTCAATCCGATCAAGATTAATCCAAATTGCAATAAAGGCTTGATAACAAATACACGTTGCATAGCGCAAAATTAGACTATTTATTTTCAATCGGCCGAAAGGAATTCACCACAATTCATCGACTTATTTTACATTTGCATCCATTATGAGCGCAACAAACGAAGACAAACTAAAGCTGATTATCAGTCACTGTAAGGAATATGGATTTGTATTTCCATCCAGTGAGATTTATGATGGCTTATCCGCAACCTATGATTATGGTCAACTCGGATCGGAGTTGAAATCCAATATCCGCCAGTATTGGTGGAAGAGTATGGTACAAATGCATGAAAACATTGTTGGTATCGATGCAGCCATCTTTATGCACCCCACCACCTGGAAAGCTTCCGGACATGTGGATGCGTTTAATGATCCATTAATTGATAATAAAGACTCGAAAAAAAGATACCGTGCTGATGTACTGCTTGAGGAACACATTGAAAAAATTCGCCAGAAAATCATCAAAGAGGTAGAAAAGGCCGCTAAAAAGTTCGGAGGATCTTTCGAGGAAGCTTTGTTTTTGCAAACCAATCCGAATGTTCTCCGCAACAAAGAGAAAATTGATCATATCGAGGCAACAATGAAACGTTGTTTAGAAGAGAATGACCTCGAAGGCTTGCGTCAGTTAATAATCGATCAGGAAATTGTTTGTCCCATTTCGGGGACTAAAAACTGGACCGAGGTTCGTCAGTTTAACCTGATGTTTTCTACCGAACTCGGATCAGTGGCCGGCGAATCGGCTACCATCTATCTGCGTCCGGAAACCGCGCAGGGTATTTTCGTGAATTTTCTCAATGTGCAAAAAACAGGACGAATGAAAATTCCTTTTGGAATTGCACAAACCGGAAAAGCATTCCGTAATGAGATTGTTGCCCGTCAGTTTATTTTCCGTATGCGTGAGTTCGAACAAATGGAAATGCAGTTTTTTGTTCGTCCCGGTACCGAAATGGAATGGTACAACTACTGGAAAGAAGCACGTATCAAATGGCATAAATCGCTGGGCATGGGAGATGAAAATTATCGCTTTCATGATCATTTAAAATTGGCGCATTATGCCAATGCGGCTTGCGATATTGAATTTAATTTCCCGATGGGCTTTAAGGAATTGGAGGGTATTCACTCACGTACCGATTTCGACTTAGGTAATCATGAAAAATTTTCCGGTAAAAAATTACAGTATTTCGATCCGGAGTTAAATCAAAATTACGTTCCATATGTAGTGGAAACTTCCATCGGATTGGATCGTATGTTCCTGGCAGTCCTTTCCAATGCATTTGCCGAAGAAAAACTGGAAGACGGTTCCGAACGTGTAGTATTGCGTATTCCGCCTGTATTAGCACCGGTAAAAGCGGCCGTGTTTCCTTTATTAAATAAAGATGGATTACCGGAAAAGGCAAGAGAAATTTTTAATCAGTTAAAAATGGATCACATGTGCCAATATGAAGAGAAAGATGCCATCGGAAAACGATACCGTCGTCAGGATGCCATCGGTACCCCATATTGCATAACGGTAGATCACCAAACCTTGGAAGATAATACCGTAACTATTCGTGAACGCGATTCCATGAAACAGGAACGTGTGTCTATCGATCAGCTTGCTTCTATAATTGACGGACGTGTAAACATTAAAAACGCACTCGCTCAATTAAAATAAGTCAAGTACTCAGCTACCATTTAATGGTTCGGGTAAACCCTAAATTTGTTTTTTGGGGCTCCATTTGATTTTGATATTCAATTTCCAGGTCGGGATAAATGACTAATGTGAAATTGTAATACTCGTCATGTGCACAATGTTGAAAATGCGAAGCAGTCAGAATTTCAACACCGTTTTCTTTGTTCAATGAAATTTGGTAAGTGAAATTAAAATCATTGGTCACCGGTAAATTAAAGTAGAGTTGGCAATGTCTTGCTTTTTCTTTTTGAAGAAAATTAAAGACGCCGGGATCCACGCAATTTTTGTTTTTTAATTCGAACACATTTAGATTTCCACTGCTTGTTTTCATGACTATTTCAAATTCCAAATGTTTCAACAAGGAATCTATTTCATTAGAGGGAATGGTAAGGTCCATTTCCAGGATATAATGAAAGTAAGGGTCAAATTCAGTTTCAATCAGGGGTATACAAAGACTATCCTTTAGAATGAATTGTTCACAGGCAGAAATGGTTTTACTTATGGCGTAAATGTTTTTTTGAGGAATGACCAATGGGGGAATGTTGTTGGTGTCGCGGTTTTGACTAAAGTTGCTAAGCCGGCTGTATAATATCTTTTTGGCTTGCTCATAAACCGCTTTTTCTCTTTGCGTTAATTCCTTAAAATTAAAATCCGGTGATGTAATGGGATAGTTCTTCTCCAGAATGATCACCTCCTTTTCATATTGCCTGCATTCTCCGTTTCTTAACCCGTCCTTATAGTGAAACTGTTTTACGATTTTTCCCTCTGACGAATACTCCAGGTACGCGCCATCTATTTTATAATTTTTGAGTTGATAGCTGCGCTGAAGTTCTCCGTTTTTGTGAAAGTTTTTAATTTCTATTTGCACAGGATTTTGAAAAATTGAAGTTCTGATTTCACGGATGCTGTTGCAGGAGTAATATTTTATTTCGGTGGTTTTAATGAAGCGGTTAGAAAAATAGTCTTTGATATGGGATTGTTGCGGACATCCCTGTTCATCAAAATTAATTTCAGTTTCCCGGGTAGTGTCCTTAAAGATCATAGTGGTTTTTAAACAACGCAATGTTCCGTTTTCGTCCCATGAAGCATAAGTGGTGTCGGAATTCGAAAACGCTGTACGGATTTTTTTTCTTCCATTTTCGAAATTCGCGAATTCGGGATTCCCGGGTCTGTTGTTCTGGTAAGGAATAATGGAAATTAAATCCCCGTTTTCGTTCCAGTTTCTTAGAACCCCGTTCCCTTCCTTATTTAATCTGATTTCCGATTTTATTTTTTTGTTTTTGTGCTTTTCAAAGCCTGCACGCTGAAATCCTTCTCCATACCTGAAATATTCGGAAGTATCTCCGTCTTCAAAATAGGCAATGCCATCTTTTATTAACGTTCCATTTTGATAATGCTCTATTTTTAAAATCCTGCCATTGGGGTAGAATTGAATATATTTTCCGTTGAGGTTTCCATTGTTTCGTTGGGATTGACTTAACATCTTCCCGTTGGGATAAAATTCCTGTACGGTTGAAAATTCTCCTTCATCGCTACAATTATTTGCTGAAAAGATTTCTTTACGAATTAATTTTCCGTTGTCGTCATACGATAAATTTTCGCCGCAATTGCAGGATGAATACGCGTTTTCTTTCAGACAGCTTTCCGTTGTACTTTTTGTTTTCCCATTTGGAAGAAAGTAAGAAGTGCGGGTAACAATTTGTCCGCTTTTATTTTTATAATAGATATAACGCTCCGCTGGTTGTCCGTTGGGGTTCATTCGTGTGAAAATACCGTAGAGCGTATCTTTACCCTGAGCACCCGGATTTTCCGAATAGCGGATAAACTCACTTATTTTTTTATTGGTGCTTAAATCAAAATAAGCTTCATAATAGAGATAACCATTTTTCAAATAAGAAAGCCGGTACGGTTTTCCGTTCGAAAATAAATTGCAGGAGTCGTTCTGGATAAGCGTTTTCCGGTCCGATGAATAAAATTGCTTTACGATCCAGGGTTTCTGAGTGGAGTTATAAATATCATAGCAATTGTTTTGCCCATTTACATAGGAAAGAATGAATAGATATGAAATCAGAAATAAATACTTCATGTTTTGTTTTACACCCGAGACCATCATTGGTTCAAAAAAAAGGCCGGATTAACCGGCCTTTATGATTAACTCATTTTAATGAGTTTTATTGTTCGTGTTTTTTTGCCATCATTTATCTTAATAAAATAAGTTCCGGCCGGAATTGAAGAGAGATTGATGGATGTCTTTTTGGTGGAATTCATTTGTTGGGTAAACACAATTTTACCAATGAGATCGAAGAGTTCTACCGTATAAGAACTGCTTTGTTCCATCCCGCTTAGCGTAATAATTCCATTGAAAGGATTGGGATAAACCTGAATTAATTCTAGATGGTTTTCCGATACTCCGGTTGGATAAATGTATTCGCAGAAAATGGATTCGCATCCTTCGTTATTGGTAACGGTTAAGCAGGCATAAACTGTATCACTTGTGTTGCTCATTGTGTAACTTGGATTCACATTGGTGAAATTCACGGTGGTCCCATCTTCGGTTATTGACCAAAAATAAGTGATGGCATTCGTTGCAGTTGAGGTGAAGTCGATGGTAGAACCATTCACCGAATAATTAAATCCGGAGGTAGGAGCAGCTGCTACGCTGATTAATATTGAATCGATATCGCCACATAATCCGGAAATGGTGTACACGGCGTAATAATCACCCGGTGCAATTGCGGCCGACGAAAAGAATCCGTTTCCATTGCTGTTATCATTCACGAAAGTGCCGGACCAGGTACCACCACTTTGTGCTGATAAGAAAATCCCGAAAATATCATTGCAGATTACGGTGTCGGCAGAAAGAATCATTACTTCCTGATTCGCATTTACGGTGATACTGGTTGTTGCAACATCGCCGCAATTTCCACTAATGGTATAGGTAATTGTATGAGTTCCCACTCCCGCAGCAGAGGGATCAAATGTTCCGGCGTTAATGTCAACAATTCCATTTCCACTCCAAACACCACCTGCTGTTGCTGCAGTGAGGGTAAATGGACTGGTTAATTCGCAAACAGGACTCACCGGTGTTATGCTTGCATCTGCACCCGTAGCACTGATGTTAATGTTGAAGGTAGAAACTGCAGAACAAGTACCAGATGTGGTGTAGGTAACGGTATAAGAACCATTGCCCGAATTCGCAATGTCAATTTCACCGGTACTTGAATTAATCAAACAACCATTGCAGGAATAGGTACCACCCGAAGTTCCAGTTAATGTTGGAAGCGGATTGGGAGAACTTGGACAATAATTTACATCGCTGTAAGAAATACTTGCATCGTCCTGAGGGTTCACCGTAAAGTTGCTGCTGCTGGTAGAAGAACATCCGTTCACATCGCTTGCAGTTAACACCACAGTGTAGGTTCCTGCACTATAAATTTCAGCAGAAGGATTACTTTGATTCGATGTATTTCCATTATCGAAATCCCAACTATAAGCTATCGGTGCTGTTCCTCCTGTACTGGTATTTGTAACTGTTAAGGTATCGTGTTCACACTGATCCATCGGTGCAGAAGTGAATGAAGCAACAGGACCTGCAGGAAATGCATTTATGGAATAAACTTCAGAATAAACATTGTTGCTGGCATCAGTTACAACAAAGGTTACATTGTAATTTCCCGCCGAAGCAAATGTGTAGGATCCGTTTTGGGTTGACACCACATTAACAGTGCCGTCTCCAAATTCCCATGCATAAGTGTAAGGGGCTGTTCCTCCACTTGGATTGGAAGTAAAATTAAATCCGTTATTCATACAGAAGTCCGCAACGGAATTAGAACTTATCAGTAATGATCCACAGGTATTCATTACATGAAATCCGAGATAGGTAAATGTATTTACGGGATAAACATTCCATGTGTTTTCGCCATCACCGGTCCATACAGTAGTTCCGCTTTGTACATTCGGTTTTCTGCGCAGGGTATGATCCAACGTTCCGGCGGTAACTCCGTTAACGGTCCATCCTGTTCCCGGATCATTTCCAACCAGCCCGATTACGTCAATTACATTTCCGGTGGTAATATTAAACAGTTCATAAGCATCATTTCCATTATGAGAAATGTTACCTGAAGTTAGATCCGTTGACGCTAAAATTATCGGAGAAGAGGATCCATTACTCACAACAAATACATCATAGGGATTAATGGTTCCTGTTAAGGTAATGGGAGTAGCAATCGTACCACCATTAGTATATCTTTTAATCGAGTAATTCCCTGTTAACGTAATTGGATTTGGAGTGGGATTATAAATCTCCAGCGATTTATTATTGCTGGTTCCTTCAATGTATTCCGAAAAGAATAAGTCGGTGCACTGTGCATTGGACACAAGAGGTGATGCCAGCAATAGCATGCCGAGTAGTTTTTTCATAGCAATAGATTTTTAATAAATATAAGGTAGAATTGCCCTGAAGCAATAATTACTTATTTAAAACTTTAGGTACCCTGAAATAATCGGAATCTTTTCTGGGTGCGTTTTTTAAGGCCTCCACCTGGGTGATGGTGCTTTTATCTTCATCCTCTCGCAGCACATTGATTTCTTCACTCATGAAAATAAGCGGTTCGGTGTTGGAGGTGTCTAATTCTTCCAGCTTATCGATAAAACCCAAAATCCGATTTAAATCTTGTTTGATTTCTTCTTTCGACGCAGCATCAAATTCAAGTCGCGATAACTCGGCAATACGGTCAACACTTTTGTCGTCAATTTTCATTTCAAATAGAGTTTTGGATAAGCTTCCCGGAGATCCTGCTCAATAAGGAGCTGAACCTTCTCCTGCAAAGATAATAAATCATCTAAAACCATACCCCGGGTGGAAATGGGGGGGTGACAAACCACTTTCATTATTCCGGGTCGGGTAGGTCCGGTTAGCTTATTGACTTTCGATAGCAGCTTGTAGTTATTCAAAAAGGTAATGGGTACAACAGGAACCTGTTTTTCAATAGCCACCTTAAATGCACCCGCTTTAAAGGGATTCATCACAGGTGCCATTTTCGACTGAGTCCCTTCCGGGAAAATCACAATGGGAAACCCATCATCAATTCTTGAAGCAATAATTTTTAAGGATTGTGAAGAATCACTTTTGTTTTCCCGAATAATCGGGACATGTAAATGGGGAGCTTTGAAAAATAAACCGATAATCGGAAATTTTTTTAACGATTCCTTTCCAAGAAAAAAGAAAACACGTCCCCGCATCAATGAAAAAATGGCAAGAATGTCGAGATAACTTTGATGATTGGCAACGAGAACAAATGGTCCCTCCGGAAAATAAAAACCTTGTTTTTTAATTCGTTTTATAGGATAAAATAAAAAGAGTTGAAGTAAAGGCCACCAAAAATAGGTCTGAAGAAAAAATAAAGTGCGGGTAAATTTCAGGCGGACAAGCAACCATGCAAAAGGATAAAACACTATTCCTATTGCCATAAAAATGAGGGCGAACCAGATTTTATAAATTACATGAAAGATTCCTGCTAACATTGCACTGGCAAAATAAACAGAATTCATTAATACCGAATCATTAAATTGCACAAAAATGAAAGCAATTGCAGAAATAAGCCTGTATCCTTTAAAGGATTCCTTTATCCCGCCCATTGATGCATTTATTGAAGCATTAAACAAGTACGATTCACTTGAAGTTAGCACCAATGCATTAAGTACAATGATTAAAGGGGAATATGATGTGCTAATGGAAAAGTTGACGAAAGAAATCAAATTGCATTTTGAAGGAGGAATTCCATCCGTCTTTGTTTTAAAAATTCACGCCATTGCCGAATAAAAAACCCATACGAATAGCAGTGACGGGTCCTGAATCTACAGGTAAAACAACCCTGGCACTTGCATTATCCCAAGAGTTAAATGCTGTTTATGTTCCTGAATTTGCCCGGGAATATTTAACGGACCTTCATCGCGAGTATACTATACAAGATTTAACTAAAATTGCAGAAGGACAGAATAAATTAATCGAAGCATCTTTGAAAAATGATTGCGATTATGTGGTTGTGGATACGGATATGACGGTGATGAAAATCTGGAGTGAATTTAAGTATCAAACATGTGATGAATCCATTTTAGATGCGTATCAAAAGCAGGAATTTGATTTATATATTTTATGTGGCACTTCGATCGAATGGGAGTATGATGAATTAAGAGAGCATCCGCATTTAAGAGATTATTTTTATATGGTTTATAAAAACGAGTTGAAATTGCAGAAACGAAATTTTCTGGAGGTGGATGGCTCTGTGAAAGAGCGAGTTCAAATGGTTCTGGAAAAAATTTCATCTCAGAACTTGCACAATTGAATAATCTATTGATAATTTTGTCTCACAATTACACGGGGTGCCTTAATACGAAGGGCTGAGATCATACCCGTTTCCCGTTAGCTTTTCGGGAAGAACCTGATCAGGGTAATGCCTGCGTAGGAATAACAAAAGCAGAAAGAAATAAGGTTGTTTTGTTGACATGTCTCAGTGTTGGCTTAATAATTTAAACGATGAAAAAAACAGTAATGATTTTCATGGGTATGTTGTTATACCTATCCATGAACGCACAATGTGTTTTATCGGGTACGATTTTCGATGAAACAAAAAAACCTTTAACAGGTGTCAGCATTCATCTCCAAAACACACAAATGGGTACCACCAGTGATGCAGAAGGAAAATTTCGTTTGACAAAAATTCCAAAGGGCATCTATACCATTGTTTTCTCCATGGTGGGTTATGAAACGCAAAACCATAAAATCGAATTAAGTAATCAAATTTCCGACCTGACCATTCAGCTAAAATTATCGGTCAACCAATTGGAAGAATTTACCATTGAAAGTACCAGGGCAGATGAGAAAACAGGAATTGCATTTACTAACGTCGACAAATCTTCCATTGAAAAAAATAACCTCGGAGTCGATTTGCCTTATCTTTTGGATCAAACGCCGTCGGTAGTAGTTACCTCCGATGCAGGAACAGGTATTGGCTATACAGGAATCCGTATACGGGGAAGTGATCCCACGCGAATTAATATGACCATTAACGGAATTCCACTCAACGATGCTGAATCGCAGGGAACCTATTGGGTCGATTTACCCGATTTTGCTAGTTCTGTAGATAATATACAAATACAACGAGGGGTGGGTACATCCACCAATGGAGCAGGAGCTTTTGGCGGTAGCGTGAATCTTCAAACAAATACAGTAAATGAAAAACCATATGCTTCCTTCGGGAATTCATTTGGTTCATTTAATACACTTCGCAATAACTTGAAAGTAGGAACAGGATTAATTGATGGCAAATTTTCATTTGATGCACGTCTTTCTTCTTTAAAATCGGATGGATATATTGACAGAGCATTTTCCGATTTGAAATCTTTCTATACTTCATCTGCTTGGTTTGGAAAAAAATCTTCAGTCCGTTTGAATATCTTTTCAGGTAAAGAACGCACCTATCAGGCATGGGGAGGTGTTCCATACGATTCACTCGAGACCAATCCTACTTTTAATCCGTATTCCTATAAAAATGAAACGGACAATTATTGGCAAACCCATTATCAGCTTTTTTATAATCAACAATTCAAAGAAAAATGGTTTGCCAATATCGCACTACACTATACCCGCGGATATGGCTATTATGAGCAATACAAAACAGATAAATCATTTTATGAAATCGGAGTCCCTGATCCTGTCATTGGTGGCGATACGATTTTGTATGCCGATATGATTCAGCAGAAATGGCTCGATAATCATTTTTTTGGAACAGTTTATAGTTTGCGTTTTCAACCAAATGAAAAATTAAATTTAGTTGCCGGAGGTGGTTGGAATGAATATCGCGGTTATCATTACGGAAGAATTATTTGGTCAGAAATTTCATCCGGTGTAGAAAAAGATCACGAATTCTACCGCGATACAGCCACAAAACGCGATGCAAATGTGTACCTGCGCGCTAATTACGATTTCAATGAAAAATTGTCCTTCTACATCGATGTTCAGGAGCGATTGGTGTCCTACACGTTTTTAGGATTTGGAGTGTTGTCTAATGACTCCGTTCAAACGGTGAAATACAATTTTTTTAATCCCAAGGCTGGAATCAGTTATTCATTGTCCAAACAGCATGCAGTTTATGCATCTTATGGGAGAGGAAACAAAGAACCGAACCGCGATGATTTTGTTTCATCCCGACCAGGTACTTATCCCAAACCGGAACAAATGGATGATATAGAAGCAGGTTATCGTTTTCGTTCCGGCAAACTCAATGTTGGGATTAATATTTATTATATGATTTATAAAAATCAATTAGCGCTAACCGGAAAAATTAATGATGTGGGGAATTACATCCGTACCAACATCGATAAAAGTTTTCGCCGGGGGGCAGAATTAGATTTAAAGTGGCAAATTCATAAGCGGTTATCCTGGGCCGGAAATATTACGCTGAGTCAAAACAAAGTAGTACAGTACAAAGAATTTATCGATAATTGGGATACATGGTCACAAGATACCATTGAATATAAAAATACAGAATTGGCATTTTCTCCTTCGGTTATCGGCGGACAGGAATTAACGTTTAACCTAT
>JAIBBF010000021.1 GCA_019694795.1 Flavobacteriales bacterium
CCGGAGAAAAACAATCGGTGCAAATGCCGGAAACGGCCGATGCAATTAAAGTAATGACCATTCATAAGTCGAAAGGATTACAATTCCCGATTGTGATTATGCCTTTTTTAAATTGGACCAGCTCGAAAAACGGAAAAGATAAATTGTGGATTGATCTGGATGATCGTTTCAACCCCTTAAAATCTGCATTGATTTCCGGTGGCGAAGAGGTCTTTAAAAACATTGGTCAGGCAGCGGTTTTAGCCGAGGAAAAAAACAGAACATTGCTCGATACCATGAATCTGTTGTATGTCGGTTTTACACGACCCGAAGAGCGTTTGTATTTGTTAACGGCTACTACACGGAATAGTTTTATCGGAAAACTCATTTCCGATAACATGCAACTCGAAATAAGTGGTTCAGGAAATGTTTCCTACGGTACAAAAACTTCACCGGTGCGAAAAAGTAAAAAACACGGCGAAGAATGGCCTTTGCAATCGAAACCATGGCAACGCTGGCAGGATAAATTGCGCATCAGTTACGAATCGCAAAAGCAATGGGGAGAGAGCGAGGGATTAATCAGTGCCCGCTTCGGGAATTTGGTGCATGAAGTGTTATCGCAATTAACTTCTGTGCGCGAATTGGAGCAGGTGCTACAAAAAGTAAGCATCGATTTCCAATGCAATACGGAAACAGCACTTCGGCTTAAACAGGAAGTGGAACGTGTACTATCACATGAATTCATGCAGCGAATGTTTGATGAACAGGTACAGTCCAAAACAGAAGCTGAGATTGTCGATGCATCCGGAATCAGTCACCGACCCGATCGTTTGGTGTTTTTTCCTGACGAAACCATTGTGATCGATTTTAAAACAGGAACAGAGCGCGATTCACATCAACATCAGATTCGCTTGTATGGCGAATTACTGACTCAGATGAATTGTCCCTCCGTAAAAAAATATTTATTTTACACGAAAGATTCTAAACTGCAGGAGGTGCATTAATTATGTTTTCCGAAATATACAGATACCGGATGCCTGTTGCCTGGCAAAGTTTTTCCATCATGCTCTGTGCTTCGGTAGTTACCATCGCAACCATTGTATTTCCAAACCTGCAACATGTATTCGGGAGCTATAACGAAAACACCGATTTCATGCAGCGCCTTACCATCGCTTTTCAACATGGCTTCGAAGCAAAATCGGCCGTCGTTCATTTGCTGGTCGATATCGTTTTGCTGGCGTTGGTGGGAACCTATGTAGAAAAAATCATGGGCAGTTATTTGTTTTTCCTGCTGAATCTAGTAGCCATTGCGCAGTATATTTTTATTCACGCTTTGTTGGGTATGACGGGTCACGGCGGTTCCGGTCTCATCTGGGCTTATGCTCCCATGTTGTTTTATTCGCTCAATGAGGGACGCTTACTGAAAACCAGAAGTCAGTTCGATGAAATGTATTTTACTTTCCGCACGGTTTTGGTCATCATGTACACGATCATACCGCTGCTCATGTCCATCATCCCCATTTATTTCGATTCCGAATCGCCGATGTTGCAAGCGGTTTTCTTCGGAAATATATTTCATCTATCGGCAACCTTAACGGGAATCGGATTTGTGGTGCTCTACCGCGAAAAAGTGAGGACCCGCATGAAACAATTCGCTAAAAAGAAAAAATTTGAAGAGGATAACTACGATAAAATGTCATTTTATTTCGCTTTGTTTTATCCCTTGTTAATCATAATCGGATTTTTCTTTACACGATGATCAGCTGGAATTTTTCATCCTGGAAAAGCATTTCACTCAATGATTTTCATGACATGATCGCTTTGCGCATCGCCGTATTTGTGGTGGAGCAGAATTGTCCTTACCCCGAGTTGGATGGAAAGGATAAAAAAGCAGATTTTGTTTTTGGACGTAACGCATCGGGAGAAATGGTTGCATGCGCGCGTATTCTTCCTGCGGGAATTTCGTATCCGGAGGTTTCCATCGGAAGGGTAGCGAATGCAGCAAGTGTTCGCGGAACCGGTGCTGGCAAGGAGTTGATGCGTGAAACCATGCAGCACATTGAATCGCTGTATGGCAAGGTTCCAATCCGTATTTCGGCGCAGGAATATTTACTGCAGTTTTATATGTCCTTCGGATTTAAACCCGTCAGTGAGAGCTATCTCGAGGATGATATTCCGCATGTGGAAATGCTTTACCTTCCCGCCTGAGCGCTGGTCAGCCTCATTTTCCGTTCATACCATTCGCGCGAATTAATTTTTCGCGACTAAAATCTTTTCTTATTTTGGTAGTATCAATCTATGTGTATGAATAAGTATTTCGGATTTTCATTTGTAACGGCAAGCGCAGTTTTAGCAGTGGCTTGTCATCCTAAATCCTCCACCCAAAACAATGAAGTGGCAGGTAAGGATATCAACACCTATAGCACACCCGTTCAGCCTGTAAGTAATTTTAGTTTTACGCCGGTACCGGGAACAGTCGATTTTCAGGATATGGATCCTACCATCGATCCTAAAACGGATTTCTATTCATTCGCCAATGGCACCTGGGTGAAAAACAATCCCGTTCCCAGTACAGAAAACCGCTGGAGTAACTTTAATATTCTTCAGGATAATAACAATAAAAAACTAAAAGATATCCTCGAACGCAGTGCAGTCATGAATGCGGCAAAGGGTGATCATCACCAATTGATTGGTGATTATTATTTCACCTTTATGGATAGCACCAAACGCGATAAAGAAGGCATCTCTCCGATTAAGGATGAACTGAAACGTATCGATGGTATCAAAACGAAAAATGATATTGCAGCTGTATTAGCCTATTACCACAATTACGGAATTACGCCACTATTTGGCATCGGTATCGATCAGGATTTGAAAGATATTAATGTCCATAAGGCATTTATTTCACAGGGTGGACTCCTCCTCCCCAATAAAGATTATTATTTCAAAAGCGATTCTTCATCCGTAAAACTGCGTCAGAATTATGTGGCGCATTTATCTAAAATGTTTGGCTTTTTAGGATATGAAAAATCAAAAGCCGAAAAATCTGCCGCATCTGTTCTGGCATTCGAAACTAAACTGGCAGAGGCATCGATGGGACCCGTAGAACTGCGTAACATCGAAGCACAATACAACCTTAAACCCATTGTCGATTTTAAAAAATCAGTTCCGAATTTCGACTGGAACGTTTATTTAAAAGCACGCGGATTAAGCAGCATCAACGACATCGTTGTTGGTCAACCCGAATTTTTCAAACGCATGAACACGATGCTCACCGATGAGCCGATGGATGTTTGGAAGGACTATATTAAAATCCATTTCTTCGAAGCAGCAGCAACCAAACTGAGTTCAGAAATCGAACAAGAAGTATTTGCATTCTTCAGCACGCAATTACGTGGTACCAAAAAAATGAAACCACGCTGGGAAAGAGCCGTTGGAGCAATTGGTTGGACCGCCGTTGGAGAGGCATTAGGTCGTGCATTCGTAGAAGAGAACTTTAAACCAGAATCCAAGAAAAAAGTGAACGAGATGGTCGATAATATCATGGCCGTTTTCCGTACACGTTTGGATAAACTCGAATGGATGGGTGCCGATACCAAAGTTCGTGCATTGGAAAAACTGGCTTCGTTTACGCGCAAATTAGGTTATCCGGATAAGTGGACCGATTATTCCTCACTCAACATCACCCGCGAATCGTATTTTAAAAACTGGATGGAGCAGGGGAGATTCAACACCAAACAAAACATCGATAAATACGGTAAACCCATCGATCGCAGTGAATGGCAAATGGCACCGCACATTGTAAATGCCTATTACAATCCGCTGTGGAACGAAATCGTTTTCCCTGCAGGAATCATGCAACCACCATTCTTCGATCCGCAGGCAGAAGATGCCGTAAACTACGCGCGAATGGGAGCGGTAATCGGACATGAATTCTTACACGGGTTCGATGATCAGGGTGCACAATTTGATGCTTCAGGTAAATTTGTGAATTGGTGGACCTCCGACGATTCACTGAAGTTTGCTTCCCGTACGAAAAAATTAGTTGACCATTTTAATTCCTTCGAAGCATTACCGGGCGTATTTGTAAACGGAGAATTAACCCTGGGAGAAAACATCGCCGACCTCGGTGGATTAACCATGGCCTATTATGCCTACCAACGTTCCATTGAAGGAAAAGAAAGAAAATCCATTAACGGATTCTCTCCTGAACAACGCTTTTTCATCGCTTTTGCGCAAGTGTGGAAAGAAAATCATACCGACAATAGCATGAAGCTCCAGGTGTTCACCAATCCGCATTCTCCGGGTAAATACCGCGTGCTCGGACCATTAAGCAATATGCCTGAATTCTTTAGTGCATTCGATGTGAAAGAAGGTGATCCGATGCGCAGGAATGCAGATAAAATTTCACTCATCTGGTAACAGTAATCGATTTAGTAAAGGTCCCGCACATTGCGGGACTTTTTTTTGGAATAAAGTTTGCCGGCGAAACACTAAATTTGAATTATGAAAAAGGGAATGATGGTGTTATTGGTAGTGCTGATAAGTGCATGCCACAAAGGGAAAAATAATCCGGAAGCTTGCAACGGAAATACACGCCGCGAATTAAAAGTGGCTATCGATGATAAAATTTCACTGGTAAATTTCACACCCGTTTTTAGTACCATCGATTCCATCGGAAATATTACCGTGCCCGAAGTGGATAAAGAAACGCCTCGTCAGAATGTAGAAATGCAAGTGTACACGGTGCGTGCTAAAGTGGATAAACTGAAAAAAGAACGCGATGGCGATTATCATATCCGCTTAATCGATAACAACGAGAATTACCTCATTTGCGAATCGGCTAATCCCGGTTGCTCCTATGCCGAACAATCCAATTACCTGAATCAATTTAAAACCGTTCGCGATTTTATAAAGGTAAATGAAGATCATTTAGAAGGACAATACGTCACCATCACCGGAATCGCCTTTATCGATATCGATCACCATTATGCGCGCAAGCAGGCGAAGAATAATATGGAGTTGCATCCCATTTTAGAAATATCCTATTAAAGGATTATTTCCATTGTGTGCTTTCAATAAAACGAATAACGTCTTCACGCACGTATTCTAAAACCGGACGAATAGAATCGTAATTTGGTTTTGCTTCGAAATACAATGCGCCGCGAATAAAATGTTTTACGGAATCCGTAACATAAAATTGTAAAGGAGAAGCAGCATTGCCCTGTATATCGTAAATCAATCCGTAAACCTTAGTGGTGTCGTTAATGAATTGTTTACGGTTAATGGCTGTTGCTTTTATCGCATGATCGTAGGCTAATTGGTGACATTCATCAATGTAATTGCCAACATCGTTTTTTAAATCTTTATACGTTAAATGCAGCGTTCCTTTAAAGGGCGTAAAACGAACATTTTTATAGCAGTGATTCAAACTATCGGCAGGAACATCTTCCACTTGCGCGTAGGTGGGAATATCGAAGGAGTAAGGACAATCGCTGGTAAACGTGATGTAGCTTTTCTCCGGGAAATCGGTCCGCATAAAACCACGCGGTTTGGGAACGGCAATTTCATTGTCGACACACGAAGAAAATGCGGTTAAAATCAGAAAGCCGTATAAAAGGTTTTTTATCATGCTACTTCTACAATACTCATTTTAATTTGGGTAATCCTGCGCTTGTCGGCTGCTTCGATGGTAAAAATATAACGACCAAAACGGATTTTGTCACCCTGCTGCATCATTTTTCCTGATTGCTCCAGTAAAAATCCCGCCAGTGTATCACTTTCTCCTTTGGCGTCTTCAAATTCATTGCCTTCAATATCCAGCACTTTATAAACATCAATCAGCGAGGTCTTACCTTCAAACACAAAATTCGAATCATCAATTTTTGTATAGGTTATTCCTTCATCATCAAATTCATCGGTAATATCGCCAACAATTTCCTCAATCACATCTTCCAGCGTTACAATTCCCTGCGTACCGCCGTATTCGTCCACCACAATAGCTAAATGAATTTTTGCATCCTTAAATTCCTTCAGCAGATCATCAATTTTTTTATTCTCCGGAACAAAAAACGCATCACGAATCAGTGATTGCCAGTTAAAATCATCGCGTTCGTTCAAATGGGGAATTAAATCTTTGATATATAAAACCCCTTTTACCTGATCGAAATTCGATTCGTATACCGGAATACGTGAAAAACCCGATTCAATAATGCGCGAAATGAGTGTGGTAAATTTCAATGAAATATCAACGGCCACAACATCCATCCTTGGCTTCATGATTTGTTTTACATCGGTATTTCCGAATTTCACAATGCCTTCAAGAATCTTTTTCTCACCGTTGTGCGATTCCTCATCACTCAGTGTAATTTCCAATGCATGTCCAAGTTCATCCACCGTCATGCTCGACGATTTTTTCTTGATGCGTTTGTCAATGACCGAAGAACTTTTAATCAGCATCTGAGAAATGGGCCAGAGCATTTTTCGCAATACAAGAATGGGGTTCGACATAAACCCGGCAACAAGGCGCGAATTTTTGTTGGCGTAAATTTTGGGAATTACTTCACCAATCAGCAATAACACAAAAGTGACACCCACCACCTGCACCAAAAAAGGTAACCAGCTCGGGTCGCCCTCAAAATTCATGGTGCCGTCTACAACCGACGACGACAAAATAACAATGGCAACATTAACCATGTTATTGGCAATTAAAATGGTTGCCAGTAAGCGTTTTGGTTTTTCAAGAATGCTCAGGATACGCTGATCCGTTGCACTTTTCGAATTGCGAATATCTTCCAGGTCTTTGGCGGGAAGAGAAAAGAATCCTACTTCGGAGGCAGAAATTAATCCCGACATGATCAGCAAAATGCAAATCACAATGATGGATACAATTGTACCTGCACCAGGACTGGTAAAACTAAAAAGGAGTAATTGCGAAAATTCTAAAGAGGGAGGTTCCAAGTTTTATTCTTTGGTTCAACATTAAAAAGGGAGATCATCAGCAACATCACTGTTGTCGAAAGGACTCGGCTCGTTTTGTCCGCCGTAATTTCCTCCCTGATTAGCTCCTCCCGAATTGGTGTTTTCGCCGGCATTGCCCCGACTTAACATCACCATGTTATCGGCAACAATTTCAGTAATATATTTCGTTGCACCGTCTTTATCCTGGTACGAACGCGTTTTCAATTTTCCTTCAACATAAACCTGCATTCCTTTACGCAGATATTTTTCTGCAACATCAGCAAGTCCTCTCCATAAAACCACATTGTGCCAATCGGTAATGGTTTTTTCTTCATTGGTATTTCTGTCGCGGTACGATTCACTCGTGGCCAATGTAATAGAGGCCTTTCCAATACCGTTTTCCATTCTTCTGATTTCAGGATCCTTTCCCAGATTGCCGATCAGGATCACTTTATTTACACTTCTTGCCATGATTTAAGCTATTGCACAAATATAACGAAATAGTTTCAGCGAAAAGAACCGAAATCTTCTTCAATATAACGTTCAACCAGACGCGAAATAGCAAGGTCGGGAGCATCACCCAGTGATACAGGCAACCAGGAAGCAGGTATTTTTCCCTTTTTCCACCTCCGGTGATGAAATACTGCAATAATGTTTCGGTGACTCAACACATGTTTTTTGGTCACTTTTCCAAGCTCATCTGCTTCTCCGTTAAAAGCAAAATCGGTGTTTTTTATGCTGCCTTTAATATCCTTATCCTCAGAAAAAACGGAAGGGAATTCCCACATGTTTTTCCAAATGGAGGAATCATCACGCTGCGTGAAAAACCACTGATTATTTTTTTCCAGAACCAGGTAATGAATGAATAAATTCCTGACCAGCGTTTTTTTATTTTTTACAGGCAATTCAGTCACTTTTCCCTTGCGAAACGCATAACATGAATCGTGTAACGGACAAGCCGTACAATTTGGATTTTTCGGTACACATTGCAAGGCGCCAAATTCCATGATGGCCTGGTTAAAAGTTGCAGGATCTTTATCCGGAATCTGATCATTTACAATTTCCTGTATCGCATTCTTTCCGGCACTGCTGTCAATACCTTCTTCCATGCCAAAATACCGCGCAACAACACGATTTACGTTTCCATCCACCACCGCTTTTTTTTCTCCGAATGCAAAGGATGAAATAGCGGCTGCGGTATAGGGACCAATCCCTTTTAATTGCAATAATTCATTGTAGGAATTCGGAAATTCACCTCGAAATTCATTTACAATCAGCTTCGCCGTTTGATGCAGATTTCGTGCACGGGAATAATAACCCAATCCCTGCCACGATTTTAATACTTGTTCTTCACTGGCATTAGCTAAATGAAGTACACTGGGATAGTTCTCCAGGAAATGATAATAATATTTCATCCCTTGGTCCACCCGGGTTTGTTGTAAAATAACCTCAGAAAGCCAGATTGGATAAGGATTTTTGGTCCTTCTCCAGGGCAAATCCCGGGCATTTTTACGGTACCAGGCAGTAATTATGGAGGCAAAATCTGGCATTCAGGCGCAAAATCGGTATTTCCGTCTAAAAATTAAGGGTTTCGGACGGGACTTCTTGCAAGTTGTTGGTTTCAAAGGGTATATTTGTAGAACTGACAATCAGAGAGGTCAGGTTCAAGTAACCATCTAAAAGAACTGTTATGACAAAAGCAGACATCGTTGCAGACATCGCCGAAAAGACCGGTGTAGAAAAAGTTGCGGTACAGGTAACTGTAGAAGCATTCATGAATTCCATTCGTGAGGCATTGGAAAAAGGTAACAACGTTTATCTCCGTGGGTTCGGAAGTTTCATCGTAAAAAAACGCGCTGAAAAAACCGGACGTAACATTTCCAAAAATCAGGCGATCATCATCCCTGCACATTACATCCCTGCATTTAAACCTGCAAAAACCTTTACCGATCGCGTAAAGGCAAAAGTAAAGGCATAAAATGAATCCGAAGAAGCAACGCATCATTCAATGGATCGCGATTGCTTCCTCGGCTTTTTTGGTCTTCTTTATTCTCGTTGCGCCACGCAGTCGAGCAGATAAACGATTCTCCCAAATGAGCACCGAGGAAGCTGAGGTTACCCTGGCGCTCAATTATATGGGGAATGGGGGCGGACCCATGAAAGGGATTAAAATCCTGACCCGCATCGCCGAATTACATCCCAAAAATGTCATTGCCATTTCCCAATTGGCCGAATTCTCCATGCAGACCGGTCAATATGAAAAAGCAATAGCCCGCTATCAAAATTTGGTCGACATTACTTCTGGAAATGAGAAGATTAATGCGCAAATCGGACTCTCCAATGCTTATTTTATGATGGGTGATACCCTAAAAAGTGTAGCTGAGTTGCAAAAGGTCTTTCAAATGTCGCAGGATTCATTACTTTTGCAGTCCGTTAAAGAAAAAATCAACGAATTACAATAACTTAAAATTACATTATCATGCCCTGCGGTAAAAAGAGAAAGCGTCACAAGATGTCTACCCACAAGCGTAAGAAACGTCTTCGTAAGAATCGTCATAAGAAGAAGAAGTAATTCTTTTTCTGATTGAAACTTTTATCCGGGGCACAGTAACACTGTGCCTTTCGGTGCTTTATAGGTTTCATCGGTCTAAAGCTAACGGTTTTGAACATCGACCTCATCATTGATGCGGGTCCCAACGAAGTGATGATTGCCCTGCTGCAAGACAAACGTCTTGTAGAACTCCATCGCGAGAAAAGCAATAATTCATGGTCGGTTGGCGACATCCACCTGGGAAAAGTTAAACGCGTTGTTCCCGGGCTGAATGCTGCGTTCGTAAATGTAGGGTACGAGAAGGATGCTTTCCTTCATTATCTGGACCTTGGACCTCAATTTGCATCGCTTACAAAATTTACAAAACGTACACTCGCACGCAAGCAAAACACCTCCCATCTCGATCAGTTCGAAATGGAGAAGGATATCGATAAAGAAGGGAAAGTCAATCAGGTCATTTCGGCAAACCAAAATATTCTGGTGCAAATTGCCAAAGAACCGATTTCTTCTAAAGGACCGCGCTTAAGTAGTGAAATTACATTGGCCGGACGATACCTGGTTCTGGTTCCTTTCAGCAATAAAGTTTCTGTTTCAACAAAAATTAAAGATGATGAAGAGCGCAAACGCTTAAAGAACATCATCGAATCTATACGTCCTAAAAATTTCGGTGTAATTATCCGCACCGTTGCAGAGAGTAAAAAACTTTCAGAACTCGATCAGGATCTCACCACTTTAATGGGGAAATGGGATCAGTGTTATAAAGCACTCAAAGATTCCGAGCCGCCAAAAAAAGTATTGGGAGAACTCGATCGCACCGCTGCTTTATTGCGCGATTTACTCAATGAGAAATTCAATACCATTCACGTTAATGATGCCACACTCTGTGATGAAATAAAAACCTATGTGCGCAAAATTTCTCCGGGTAGCGAAAACATCGTTAAGTTATATTCCGGCGGAACCAACATTTTCGATCAGTTTGGTATTCATAAACAAATTAAAGCAGCATTCGGTAAACAGGTCATGCTTCCTTCTGGCGGCTATCTCATCATTGAGCATACCGAAGCGATGCATGTTATCGATGTAAACTCCGGTAACCGCCGCAGTTCAGATCAGGAGGCAAATGCTTTACAGGTTAATCTCGAAGCGGCCGACGAAATTGCGCGTATTCTTCGCCTGAGAGATATGGGAGGAATTGTTTGTGTCGATTTCATCGATATGGGCGATCGGGAGAATCAGAAGAAGTTATTCGAACACCTGCGCAGTATCATGAAAGCGGATCGCGCAAAACACAATGTATTGCCGCCTTCAAAATTTGGTGTGGTAGAAATTACACGTCAGCGTGTTCGTCCCGAAACGGCCATTTCCACCACCGAAAAATGTCCTTGCTGCCTTGGTTCCGGAGAGGTAGAAGCAACCATTCTTATTACCGACGATATCCAGAATCAATTGCGCTATATTCTTGAAGAGAAAAAAGCTTCAAAAATTACCTTATCCGTGCATCCTTTCCTTCATTCGCATTTTACCAAGGGATTATTTTCTATTCGTTTTAAATGGTGGATGAAGTATAAAAAATGGATACGGATTAAAGGTGTGACTTCACATCACATGCTCGAATTCCATTTTACGGATCAGTACGGAGAAGAAATTGTTGATTAATCAGCAACCACTGGTCATTAATTCCGCTGCCTTTCTCAAGCGAAATCCTGCTTCAGTTTTTTCACTCACCATTAAGGTGTAGGTAATGATGTTGTAATGCAAATGCGAATCGTAAACGAAATCCATCCATCCATCACCGTTTAAATCGCCAATGTAAAACAAACGCGCAGAGAGTTCGGGATTGTTTTTTTCGTTGAACAAAACGATACTTCCTTCATCGTATTTGTACTCCACTTTCCACAAGGTAAATCCAATGTTGGCATCATGACTCTCCTTCACCGTGGTGATGATTTCACCTTGAATTTGATCATTAACACGAATTTTCCGGTGATTGGTAAAATTACTTTGCTCTCCGGTTAGGGGTTGACCACTCCCACTTGAAACAAAAGAATTTATCGAGGAGTTTTCCAGAATAAAAATCAGCGAATCTTTACTGTTTACCATTAATTTTTTGCCGGTAGCAGGAGCGCCTTCCATATCCACAATCGGATCGGGAACGGTTTCGATTTTTACTTCAACAGGAACAAAACGGAAATGATTTTCGCCATCAAACACCAATCCCAAAAATGGAGAATGTTCGCATCGCTCCGGAATTTCATCACCGTGATAATCGGTATTGGGGACAACAATGATCGGATAGGAAATGGTGTCGCCTTCCGGTAATTCGTCAATAGAATCCAGCGCTGAGGAATCTGCTTCTACTATGGAAGAGTCGGATGGATTGCTGTGTTGTTCCTCCGGATTTTTATTGGTGGAACAAGCCAAAACGTGTAGGCCAATTAGTACAGCAAAGAATCCCCGTTTCTTCATGCAAGTAATTCCAGAATTTTATTTTCCACTTCAGCACTATCCCATTTGCTTTCAATATCCGGCATGCGCATCACTCTCTCCATGATCGATTCTTGTCTTAAACCTTCTCGTAATGCCTCAGAATAGCGTATTTGTGGCGAGTAGGTAACCATGGTGTAAAGCGGAATCCATTTGTCGGGATGTTTCTGGCTGAATTTCGCTTCAATTTTTTTCTGAAGTAAAAATTTAGGATCCGCAGTGCGGTCGCGCATTTCTACAAAGTTCATTACTGCTAAATCAGCAATGGCATCGCCATCGGGTTTGCGCGATAATTGATATTCGCCGAATACTTTTTTAAAGATTGCATCATCGTCCTTCAGATTGGCATCTAATCCGTATTTCGACATCAACTCATCCAGCACCACACAATCTTCAAAACCGCAATTCATGCCCTGGCCGTAGAATGGAACAATGGCATGTGCAGAGTCGCCAACCATTGCCATCTTGTCTTCATAGGTCCAAGGAAAACATTTTACAATCATCAACGATGAAGTCGGATTTTCAAAATAATCTTTTTCCAATGTTGGCATTAATTCCACGGCATCCGGGAAAGTTTCTTTAAAGAAGGCCAGCATTTTTCCTGGTGTATTCAAAGCCTCAAAACTTTTTTCTCCTTCAAAAGGGAAAAATAAAGTACAGGTGAAACTCTTGTCCATATTCGGAAGTGCAATCAGCATAAACTGTCCACGCGGCCAGATGTGCAAACTGTTCGGATCCATCGCAAAGTCACCATCCTTGGTGGGTGGAATCGTCAATTCCTTATACCCGTGTTCCAAATAAGTTTGCGAATAATTAAAGCGGTCGGTATGTGTTTGCATTTGCATTCTTCCCGAAGAAAACGCGCCATCGGTAGAGAAAACGCGATCGCTGTTTACCGTGCTTATTTTTCCGCTCTCCGTATTTTCAAACGTAACTTTTGCTGTTTTTAAATCGATATCTACACATTTTTCATTGTAAATAATTTTCACACCGTGTTTTTCGGCGAGATCCATCAGTACGCAATTCAATCCGCCACGAGAAACGGAATAGATGGCTTGTGCATCGGTACCATAGGGTTGAAACGTAAGTTTACTGTCGATGGCATGCATCATTCTTCCTTTCATGGGAATGGCCACTTTCATAATATCTTCTGCAATACCAACACCGTTTAATCCTCTCCATCCGCGATCACTTAATGCAAGGTTAATGGAGCGGCCCGCAGAAATGCGGTTCTTGCGAAGGTCGGGTCGACGTTCATAGGCGGTAACCTGGTAACCCCGCTTGGCAAGGTAAATCGACAATAATGAACCTACAAGACCGGCTCCTACAATGGTAATTTGTTTACTCATGATAAAAATGCATTTGTTGCAAAATAAGAAATAGAACCCAAAAACGAAAAATCAATCTGCGAGGCAAGAATCAAATTTTCGTCACCGAAAATCGGTGATAAGCAAAAACGGAATTATGAGCAAAATCAGAAATCCATTTATTTTTTAAGCAGTTCACTCAGAATAGCACCAAACTGGTACATGTCCTCAAAACTATTGTACATCGGAACCGGAGCCAGGCGAATTACATTTGGTTCTCTCCAATCGGGAATTACACCTTTGGCAACGAGTTGATTGAATAATTCTTTTCCAAAACCATGGGCAATAATAGAGAGTTGTGCACCACGTTCTTTCCAATCGCGCGGTGTAATAATTTCCAGCGGATAATTATCTTTTCCACTGAGGGAACGGTTAATTTCTCCAATGATAAATTCAAGATATCCGCTTAATTTTTTCGATTTTTCAATGAGCTTTTCCATTCCAGCCTGATCAAATAATTCAAGCGAAGCTTTATAAGCTGCCATGGATAAAACAGGTGCGTTACTTAATTGCCATCCCTCTGCACCCGGAATGGGATGAAAGCCTTTTTCCATTTTAAAACGGACCGATTTATCATGTCCCCACCATCCTGCAAAACGAGGTAAGTTGGAATGCGCATGTTTTTCGTGAATGAAAACGCCCGACACACTTCCGGGTCCGGCATTCATGTATTTATAACTGCACCAGGCTGCAAAGTCCACCTCCCACTCGTGCAATTTCAATTCAATATTTCCTGCCGCATGTGCAAGATCCCATCCTGCATAAGCACCTGCTTCGTGAGCGGCTTTGGTAATGGTTTTCATATCGAAAACCTGACCCGAATAATAATTCACTCCGCCAATCATCACCAATGCCAATTCGTTTTTATTGGCTTCAATCGCAGTTAAAACATCTTCCGTGCGAATCACATGTTCTCCTTCACGCGGCGAAATTTCAATGATGGCGTCTTGCGGACGAAATCCATGCCACTCCACCTGTGTCTCCAGTGCATATTGATCAGAAGGAAACGCTTTTGCTTCACAGAGAATTTTGTAACGCTGAGGTGTGGGACGATAAAACGAAACCATTAATAAATGCAGGTTCACCGTAAGCTGATTCATGCAAACGACTTCTATCGGTTTTGCACCAACAATTCGTGCGCAGGACGCAGTAAGCAATTCGTGGTAAGAGAACCATGGATTTTTTGCCAGAAAGTGACCCTCAACGCCGTATTTCGCCCAATCATCCAGTTCCTGTTGCAAATGTGCGGCAGTGCTTTTGGGTTGAAGTCCTAATGAATTCCCCGTAAAATAAATCACATCTTTTCCTTCGTGTTGTGGGAATAGAAATTTACTTCTGAAATCCTTCAGTGAATCCTGTTGATCCGCCTCGCGGGCGTAGCTGAGGGTGTTTTGGTACGACATGTATTCTTGTTTTGCCCGACAAACATATAAAAATCTCTGTTTTTTGCACCGAAAATGATAAGAGTCAGTTTCAAAAGGATGAGTATTTTGACAATGCTTCTTCTTTCAGTTACATTTGCAACAAATTAGAGGTCATTATGAAACGTGAGCGTTCTGCGAAATTATTTGAAAAAGCAAAAACTTATTTCCCCGGTGGAGTGAATTCTCCGGTGCGTGCATTCCGTAGTGTGGGTGGAACACCTTTGTTTATCGAGCGGGGAAAAGGTTCGCATATCTGGGATGCGGATGGCAATGAGTTTATTGATTACTGCTGCAGTTGGGGACCTTTGATTTTGGGTCATGCTCACCAGGATGTGGTGAATGCCGTAAAAGAATCAGTAGAAAAAGGAAGTTCATTCGGAGCGCCTACGGCATTGGAAAATGAATTGGCAGAATTGATTTTATCGAACAATAAATTCATTGAAAAAATTCGTTTTGTTTCTTCCGGCACCGAAGCGGTGATGAGTGCCATTCGCCTGGCACGAGGTTATACGGGAAGATCTAAAATTTTAAAATTTGAAGGATGTTATCACGGTCACTCCGATTCACTCCTTGTTAAAGCAGGGTCAGGGTTGGTTACGTTTGGTAATACATCCTCCGCAGGTGTTCCGAAATCGTTTGTGGACGAAACCATTGTGGTGAGTTTAAATAATCGCGAGGCCGTTGAAAAAGCATTTTCAGAATTTCATCAGCAAATAGCTTGTGTAATAATTGAACCGATTCCTGCTAATAATGGATTATTACTACAGGATAAATCCTATCTCGAATTTTTACGTGAGGTGTGTACCCGCAACGGAGCGTTGTTGATTTTTGATGAAGTCATCTCCGGTTTCCGTGTAGGATTTACGGGAGCTGCCGGCTATTATAATATTCAGCCGGATATCATTACCTATGGAAAAATTATCGGAGGTGGATTACCTGTGGGTGCTTATGGAGCATCTGCAGAAATCATGGCGAATATTTCACCCGAAGGAAATGTATATCAGGCAGGAACTTTATCCGGAAATCCGGTTGCGATGTCGGCTGGTATCGCTCAGTTAAACGAATGCCTCAAACCCGGTTTTTATATTGAACTGGAACGTAATACCAAATTTCTCATTGAGGAAATAATTCGTCTCTCGGGCGATCTATCCTCTCGTTTTCGTTTTTTTACCATCGGAAGTATTTTCTGGATTGCATTTACCGATAAAAATTCCATTAAAACAGCAGAAGAAATTGATCCCGATAGCATGATTCATTTCCGTAAACTGCATGCTGAATTACTTGAGCATGGAATTTATCTTGGTCCTTCAGGTTATGAAGTCGGTTTTATCAGTGATGCACATACAGTAGAAGATATCATACACACCGCTAAAGTTTTTGCTGAGGCGTTAAAAACGACATTTTCTGAATGAAAAAAGCGGGAATAATTTGGTCGGTTTTATTACTGTTTTTTTTCTCCTGCAGAAAAGATGCGGCCATTTTCCCTTTAGAAAATACCAGATATCTTGTTGTCGTTATAATTGATGGTCCACGTTACTCAGAAACATTCGGCGATAGCACTTTACAGAATATTCCACAATTAAATCGTATTCGCCAGGAAGGTGTATTGTATACCAATTTTCGCAATACCGGGGTAACGGCAACAACTTCCGGACATACCTCTTTACTTACCGGAGTGGATCAGGTGATTGATAATTCAGGAAATGAATTACCCGATCAGGTTTCATTTCTTCAGGTGTATGGTAAGACGTATAACGATGCAAAAAATGTGTGGTTAATTACTTCTAAAGATAAACTGGAAGTATTGGCCAATTGCAAAGATCCCAATTGGAATAATACCTATTTACCCAATACCAATTGCGGAGTAAGCGGAAGATTTTCGGGTTATAGAGAAGATTCGACCACCTTCCGTATTGCTTCCGAAATTTTAAGAGATAAGCATCCGCATGTCTGTTTCATCCAGTTTAAACAACCCGATGCTGCGGGACATGCCGGTATTTGGCAGGATTATATCCTTGGTTTAAAAAAATCAGATGAATACACCGGATTATTATACGACCAGGTGATGAATGATCCTTTTTACAAAGGGAAAACGGCATTTATTATCACAAGTGATCATGGCCGGCATTTAGAACCACCCTATGGAGCAGGATTTCAAAATCACGGAGATAATTGCGAGGGATGCAGAAGAATTTCATTGATCGCCTGCGGTGCGGATTTTAGAAGAAATGTGATAGATACCCTTGCTTATTCCCAACGCGATTTTGCTGTAACAGTAGCGCATATTTTCGGATTAAAAATGCCGGCAGCGAATGGGAATGTAATGCACTCGATGTTCAAATAATACTGAACACAGCAATTAAAATGGCATTCAGAAGAATGATTCCATCCGTAAAAAATCCAAACAAAATTTCTTTTTCTTCTTTTTGCAAGCGTAAAAAAATAATAACGGCGAACAGAAAAGTAATCGATTCCGAAATTAGTAAGGCGAAGTTTTCATAAAGTACTGCTAAGAAAATATTAACTCCAAGTAGCGATAAGCTAAGTAAATAACTGTTTCGTTTTCCAAGCAATTGTGGAATTGTTTTCATTTTCGGATCATCAAAAAGCAAATCGCGGATGTCAAATATAATGGCAAGTGAAAAAATCAGAATGAAAAACCGAATGAAAAGTGGGTATTCATTCATCGTAGTATTGGTATTAAAAACAGGAATCGTAACACAAATGATACTCCACGAAAGTGCGACTAAAAAGGCTTTGGTGTAGGGTAATACACGCAGACCTTTGAAGGGTGTTTTTGGAATTCCGGTATAAAAAATTCCAATGCTTCCTGCTAAAAATAGCCATGCAATTTGCTTCTGATTTAGAAAATAGAAAACCAATATCCAGGTAGAACAAAATGCCGCGATGGAAATGAATATTAATAGCGATTTATGTGCTTCAATCCATTGATGCCGGATTGATTTTTCATCGTTTCCTATTTCTGCATTTTTAATTAAACGCTGAAAATTATAAAGGAACATTGTTCCGGAAAGAACAAGGAAAAAGTAGAATAGGGGAGGACCGCTGTGTACCAGCTGTGCAGAAATATAGGCTTGTGCTCCTGCTGCAATTCCGATCCATGCATTTGTGAATACTAAAAAATGCAGGAATCTTTTTTGCATCATTGAATTGCTTTACCAAGAAAGTACAATCCTAATCCGGTGGCCGATCCTAATAAGGAGAATTTTAAACCTCCGAATTTTCGTTTGTTTTTAACCACACGGATATATCCTTCGCGATAGGCATCTTCCATTAAATAAGTTCTGTTACTCACTTTAGAAAGATCAAATGTGATGCCCGGAATTCCGGCGATGATGGTGTATAAAAATGGACTTAATAAATGAACAATCCCCGGGTCGGAACGGAAAAATCCTTCGAAGAATCCATCGGTCGGGCCGGTCTGTTTTTTATAGGTATCGAACAATGAAACACCCAGCGCAAATGCAAATCCTCCGGCATGGGTTAAATGTGGATGAAAACCAGTCCAGGCATCTTGTTCGCCATGCACCATGTACATCGCTTCGGTGGGGGTCCAAATGTTTCCGGTGATGGAATCCTGACGGTAAAGGATGGTCTCTTTTCCGGTAGAATCGGTTAAACTATACAAGCGGTAGGTTTCGAACTTTTCGGTGCGCAGTTTGTTTCTTTTGTTGAACTGAAATTGAACATAGGAAGTGTCGTACCCCAAGCTGTGGCCTTCCATGGTTCTGCCGTTTAAAAAAGTCAGTTTGTCCTGAGCCTGAACAAGAAAGGGAAATAAAAGGCTGGCAAGAAAAAGGGTAAACCTGTTCATAGATCTAAAATTCAAGTCTAAAGATAGACTAAAAAATCTTTTTAATGCGCAATTCACCGTTGTTGAAAAATACAGTCACCCCTGCTTACATTTGTAGCTATATTTGTCACCCGAATTTTATTCAATTTTTCCCATGAAAAAAGACCGCTTCAGCGACCGACATATCGGTCCATCCGAAAAGGAAACTGCTCAAATGCTATCTCGTATTGGTGCTGCTTCCGTGGATGCATTAATTGAACAAACCGTTCCTGCCAACATCCGCCTCAAGCAAGCCTTGCGAATCGATAAGGGGATGTCGGAATTCGATTACCTGCGCCATTTGCGTTCGGTTGCGGCTAAAAATAAAGTGTTCCGTTCGTATATCGGTCTCGGTTATTACAATACCATTTTACCTTCGGTTATTCAGCGTAATATTTTAGAAAATCCGGGTTGGTATACCGCCTACACGCCATACCAGGCAGAAATTGCGCAGGGTCGACTCGAAGCAATTTTGAATTTCCAAACCATGGTGATGGATTTAACCGGAATGGAAATAGCCAATGCTTCATTGCTGGATGAAGGAACAGCCGCTGCAGAAGCAATGGCTATGCTGTTCAACAACCGCGATCGCGATGCGGTTAAGCGCAATGCAAATGTGTTTTTCGTTTCGGATGAAGTTTTTCCGCAAACGATCGACATTTTAAAAACACGTGCAATTCCAATGGGGATTGAATTGCAAATTGGAAATTTCAAAGAATTAAAATTTAACGATAAAATTTACGGGACTTTATTGCAATATCCTGCTGCCAATGGTAGCGTGCATGATTATGCGGATTTTGTAAGCAATGCAAAATCTAATCATTGCGGAGTAGCTGTTGCCGCCGATTTATTATCGCTTGCACTGCTCACCCCTCCGGGTGAATGGGGCGCAGATGTTGTTGTTGGAAATACACAGCGTTTTGGTGTACCAATGGGATTCGGTGGACCTCATGCTGCGTTCTTTGCGTGTAAGGAGGATTTCAAACGATTAATTCCAGGTCGTATCATTGGTGTTTCAGTGGATAGTCAGGGTAATCCTGCTTTGCGTATGGCCTTGCAAACACGCGAGCAACATATCCGTCGCGAAAAAGCGACTTCCAATATTTGTACTGCGCAGGCATTGTTAGCCATCATGGCGGGAATGTATGCAGTGTATCATGGTCCCGACGGAATTCGCGGTATTGCCGAAGAGATTCATGCTTTGACCAGCACATTGGCAACTGAATTAACGAAAGCCGGATTTACGGTAGAAAACAACGTTTGGTTCGATACGATTTCGGTTACCGGTTGCGATATAGAAAAAGTAAAATCTGCTGCACTTGCATCCGGAATTAATTTCCGCTACGAAGGAAAATCGGTAATCATTGCCTTAGATCAAACCACCTCATTGACCGATATCAATGATATTTTGGTTGTTTTTGCACAATCCAAAGGAGCAAAGCACAATGAGATTTCTGCCCTTAGTGAAACATCTCCTATTAGCGGAATTCACCAGCGGAAATCGGCTTATTTGCAACACCCTGTTTTCAATTCCTACCATAGCGAATCGGAAATGATGCGATACATTAAGCGTCTCGAAAATAAAGATCTTTCATTGGTGCATTCCATGATTTCTCTGGGTTCTTGCACCATGAAATTAAATGCCGCTTCAGAACTTCTGCCACTCACCTGGCCGGAATTTGCCAATCTGCATCCATTTATCCCGGCTAATCAGGCGGCGGGATATCACGAAGTGTTTACCCAACTTGAAAAAGATTTGTGTGAGGTTACCGGTTTCGCTGCGATGAGTTTCCAGCCTAACTCCGGAGCACAAGGTGAATATGCTGGATTAATGGTAATTCGTGCTTATCACATTTCACGTGGCGACACCCATCGTAATATCGCTCTCATTCCATCTTCGGCACATGGTACTAATCCTGCCTCTGCTGCTATGGCGGGAATGGATATTGTCATTGTAAAATGCGATGAAAACGGTAATATCGATATCGCCGATTTAAAAGCGAAAGCAGAACAACATAAAGATAAATTGTCCTGCCTCATGGTTACCTACCCATCTACACACGGTGTATTTGAAGAGGGAATTATTGAGATTACAAATATTATCCATGCCAATGGCGGACAAGTCTACATGGATGGTGCAAATATGAATGCGCAGGTTGGATTAACTTCTCCGGGTAATATCGGCGCGGATGTTTGTCACCTGAACCTTCATAAAACATTTGCCATTCCACACGGCGGTGGCGGACCTGGTATGGGTCCAATCGGTGTAGCCGCACATTTGGCTCCGTTTTTACCTGGACATTCAATGGTAAAAACCGGTGGCGAAAAAGCTATTCCAGCAGTATCTGCTGCACCATGGGGAAGTGCATTGATTTTGTTGATCAGTTATGGTTACATCAAAATGCTCGGTGGTGAAGGTCTAACCCTCAGCACCAAGTACGCAATACTTAATGCGAACTACATTAAAGAACGTTTAAAAGATCATTATCCGATTCTCTATGTAGGGAAGAATGGAAGAGTGGCGCATGAAATGATTTTGGATTGCAGAGAATTCAAAAAAACTGCGCATGTTGAAGTAGCGGATATTGCAAAACGTCTGATGGATTTTGGATTCCATGCTCCAACCGTAGCATTCCCGGTTGTTGATACCCTGATGGTAGAACCAACCGAATCGGAATCGATTGCAGAATTGGATCGTTTTTGTGATGCGATGATTACAATTCGCAATGAAATACGTGAAATTGCAGATGGCGTTTATGCACAGGATAGCAACGTGATTAAAAATGCGCCTCACACATCTAAAGTTTGTGTCGGAGATAAATGGAACTATGCTTATTCCCGCGAAAAAGCTGCTTTCCCATTGAGCTGGGTACGCGAAAATAAATTCTGGCCAAGTGTTAGTCGTGTCGATAATGCCTACGGGGATCGTAACCTGGTGTGCAGTTGTCTGCCAATCGAAGCTTACGAAACATCTGAAGCCTGATTTGATATCCATATTGAATGAAGAAGGTCCGGTTTCGCCGGACCTTTTTTTTTATAGAATACTTTAAAAAATTCCGGCCATTCCGTTAAAAACAGGGATTGTTTTTGGAGGATTGAAAACAATGCAAATTTTTCTAAACAAAATTAAAAGGTTTAGAATCTTGATTTAAGGGGTAATGTTCTGTTTTTCAAGTATTTAATGTTTAGCCGTTCCCGTTAAAAAAATAACCTTTCCTTCATTTCATGTGAGGCGAGTCTCTTTTGAGTAAAATCTTTGTTAATTTGCAGGATAATTCAACTAAACAAATAATCTAACCATAAACCTATCAATCCAATGAAAAAAGTTTACTTACTCGCAGGGATGGTATTGATTGGTGGCGTAAGCTTCGCGCAGGTGCGTAACAACGTAAATGCTCCTCTGAAGAAGTTCGCTATCGACAAGAACTTCTCAGAAATCGTTACTCCTGCTCAAAACTCAGGAAACCGTGCAGTGATTGTTTCAGATGACTTCAGCAACGCTGGAAACTGGAATATCGCTACTACAGGTCAAGGTACCTGGGAAATTGTTACCACTATGCCTACTCAACAAGGTCAGTATATGGGTAACATGGCTTCAACTACTGCTGCTAATGGATTCGCTACTTTTAACGGAGTACAGTATCTTATCAATGGTGTTGTAGATCCACAAAGTACTACATTAACTTACGGTACTGTGATCGACCTTTCTGCTCATGCAGCAGTAACTGTTGATTTCGAACAACGTTACCGTCCGTTCAACTCCGACCAAACGTTTGTTGAAGTATCAACTGATGGTGGTACTACCTGGACATCATTCGAATTGAATACGCAGTACGCTGTAAATGCAACTGCAGTTCAGAACACCATTTCACAAAACATCTCTGCTGTTGCCGGTAACAATGCAACAGTTACAATCCGTTTCCGTTGGGAAGAAACTTCTGGTGATGACCAATACGGATCAGGATACGGATGGTGTGTAGATGATTTCTCTGTAAACACTGCTCCAAACGATAACCTCGTTTTAACAGCTTCTGCTTACATGGATCCTACTTCTTACAACACCTGGGGTTATGGAATCGGTTACGGAATCATGCCAATCAGCCAAATCGCTTCAGTTCAATTTGCTGGTACAATGGAAAACCAAGGTTCTGCCAACCAAGCTAACGCTCGTTTAACTGCAACTGTAGTTAACAGCGCTGGTTCTACTGTATTCACCGGTAACGGTGCAGGTGCAACTCTTCCTGCATTAAGCTCAATGAACGATACTACACTTACTGCTTTCACACCTGCAGCTGCTGTAGATACATTCGACATCACCTTCCGTGCGAACTACGATAACTTCGCTACTGATGCAACTCCTGCCAACAACGACATGATGAACACCTTCTACGTTTCAGCTAACCAATATGGTCGTGATGATAACGTTTACACTGGTGGTGGTCTTTGGAATGGTGAAACAGGTGGTGTTTCTGATGCATTCGTTCTTGCTAACCTTTTCGAAGCGAAAAACGATATGGACATCAACCGTATCCGTGCTGCATTCACTTCTTCTACTGATGCAGGTGTAATTGCTTGTGCTCAGATTTATGAAGTAGATCCTTCAACTGGTGACTTTAACCTGGTTGCTGAAAACTGCGGTGGTGCAGATGAAATCACAATTGCTTCGAATCAAATTTCAACTGGTGGTACAATCACTTGGGTTGACTTTGTTCTTTGTCACACTTTAACTGCTGGTAACTACTACCTCGCAGGTATCAATCACTACGGTGGTGCACAAGCATTAGTTGTAATGTCTTCACCTAACGTAACTGCAGAACAACAAACTGTATTCCTTTTAGACGGTACTAACGCTACTTGGTACTACCTCACTTCAGTTCCTAAAATCCGTATGGTAGAAGGTGCTTGTGATATCAATGTTGCTGAAGTTGCTTCAGAAAACTTTGTTCTTTCACAAAACATTCCTAACCCTGCAAACGGAACTACTACTATCCGTTACTCCATCAACGAAAACGCAAACGTTACTTTCGAAATCGTTGACGTAACCGGTAAAGTAATTAAAAACGAAAACTTCGGTACTCGTTCTGCTGGTGACTACCAAATCAATCTTGACACTGATGCATTTGCTGCTGGAGTATATTTCTACTCTGTAACTGTAAATGGTGAGCGTCAAACTAAGCGTATGATCATCAACAAATAATTAAGGATTTCTCCTTGAAAAGCGGGCCTTGTGCCCGCTTTTTTTTTACCCTGTTTTTCTGACCTTTTCTACATTTCCCCCTTGTGAACAATGGATTTCCCTTGTTTGTTACTAAATTTAGAGTCGAATTTCCTTGCCAAAATTGGATTTTCTTTATTTTTAAAACCGCAAATCATTTATTAATCAATCAAAACTGCTATGAAAAAACTCTCTACTCTAGTATGCGTTTTGCTTGCCGGTGGTTTTGCGAATGCTCAGAATACGGGCGTTCCTGCAAAATCTCCAGCTATGGTCAACGTAAAGAAGACTGCTGTTATGGAAAAACGTGATGTTGTAAACGGAGCATCGCATTCGGGTAACCGCGCCATCATTTGGAGCGATGATTTCGATAACAACCCAACTACAGTTTGGACACGTACCAACACTTCAGTTCCTGCTCAGGACTGGGTTTTTGGAACTGCTCTTCCAAATTCACTCGTAACTCAAGGATTTGATGCTGTGTTAAACTCTGCTTCAGGCGGAACTTTCGCTTATGTGGATTCTGATGGTGCTGGTGGAACTGCTACACAAAACTGTAACCTGACAACTACTGCTGCAATTGATATGTCGGCTGCTGCATCTTGCCAGTTAACTTTTACTAACTATCACCGTCGTTACCTCGAAACTCATACGATTCAGATTTCTACGGATGGTGGTTCTACTTGGACCGACTTCGTAGTTAACAGCCAATACCCAACCAGCACTACTTCACCAAATGGTGAAATAGTATCGGTTAACATCGGTTGTGTTGCTGCTGGTCAGTCTAACGTATTAATCAATTTCAACTATCAAGGTGCTTGGGACTGGTTCTGGGCTATTGATGATGTTGTAGTTGAAGATGCGCCTGCTGATGAAGTAAACATCGTTTCTGGTGGATTCCAGTGCGACGATATGAATATCTTCGGATTCCATAACCGTTACACTATTTTCCCAAGTAATGAGGTTCGTCCAATGAGACATTATGGTGTTATTGGTAATGGTGGTGCAAATGCTCAAACCGGAGCAAAAGTTGTGGCTCAGGTTACAAATTCAACCTTTACTGTTCTTTACACAGGAATGGGTGCTGGTCAGAACTTAGGTACCTGCGCTAGTGCTACTTTAAACGATACTACAACTACTGTTTATACTTCTGCCGGAACACCTGGAACATACAACAACATCATCGCTGCTGCTTATAACAATATTGCGAATGATGCTGATTTGACCAATAACGCTGATACTATTCAGCATTGGGTGAACAATACACTGATCGGACAAGATGATAATACTTACCGTGGAAATGGTCTTTGGAATGGTGAAACTGGTGGAGTTTCCGATCCATATGTAATGGGTAACCTGATTGAGTTGTTAAGCAACCAAACGGTTTATGCAATTGATGTTGCATTAACCGGTAACACCGATCCAGGAGTGCTTCTTTGTGCTCAGATTTACGAAGTAGACCAAACTACAGGTGACTTCAACATTGTTGACGAAACTTGCGGAGGTGCTGCTGAAATTACTGTAAACAGTGGTCATATTTCTTCTGGCGGAACCATCACTTGGGTTCACAACATTTTCCCTGCTCCAGTTTCTTTAGCTGCTGGTGGGTCTTACATCGCTGCAGTTAATCACTACGGTGGTAACGAAGCATTGGTAGTAATGCAAGGTGGTACAGGAGCAGATCAGCAAACTGTATTCTTATTGGATGGTACGAATGCTACATGGTACTACATGACATCAATCCCAATGATCCGTTTCAACTTTGATGCTTCAATCGGTGTAAACGAAATCACTAACGGTAACCTTGAGCTTTTCCAAAACGTTCCAAACCCTGCAAATGGTACAACTTCTATCCGTTTCAACCTTTTAGACAATGCGGATGTAGCATTTGAAATGGTTGATGTTACTGGTAAAGTTGTTGCTACTGCTGACCTTGGTAACAAAGGAATCGGAAACCACACTATGACTTTAGACGTTACAAAATTTGCTACTGGTATCTACTACTATAGCATTATTGCTAACGGAAACCGCATGACCAAGAAAATGGTTATCAGCGAATAATTGATTATTATCAATGAGAAAAGCCCCGCGAAAGCGGGGCTTTTTTTTTAACTATACCGTTCACTTGTTCATTACCCCCTTTCAATCGTTAAACTCATCCGATGCCTAAACCACGTAAATATTGGGCTTACTCTTGCGTTAAATTTGTAAAAGAAAGAGAAAGCAATATGAGAAGGATGATAGAATATATTTTTAAGTGGAGCATGAGTGAAAACAACAACACCGTTGCCGAAAGCTCCAGAAATGAAAAAGTAGAAAAACTCTTTCAGAAAAGTACCGGTGGATTATCGCCAAGTCCCTGGTTTATGATTTAGGCTCTTTTTTGTCCTCAATACATGTGTCGCTACACGCGATAAAGAGTAATGCTTATTTGGTTTTGTTTGGGAAAAAAGTCCTCGTCGAAAGGCGGGGGCTTTTTTATTGCGCCAGTTTGTCCTTCAACGTTTTCATGAATTTGGATGCGTACACAAAATCGTTGATTTCTTTATTGTCGGTACGTATAATATCTTCCTTCGTTCCCTGCCACCATTTCTGGCCTTTGTAGAGGAAAATAATATTTTCTCCAATCTCAATTACGGAGTTCATGTCATGGGTAATCACCACCGTGGTGATGCCATATTCTTTCGTAATTTCTTCGATGAGGTTATCGATTACAATCGATGTTTGCGGATCGAGACCAGAGTTGGGTTCGTCGCAAAAGAGGTATTTGGGATTCATGGCAATGGCACGTGCAATACCCACACGTTTTTTCATACCACCCGAAATTTCCGAAGGAAACAAATGATTTTTATTTTCAATGTTAACGCGCTTGAGGCAAAAGTTGACCCTGTCGAGCATTTCTGATTTGCTCATTTTGGTAAACATTTTAAGCGGGAACATTACATTTTCTTCTACGGTTAATGAATCAAAAAGCGCGCTGTACTGGAAAAGAAATCCGATATCCTGACGAATTTCCAATCGTTGCTTTTCGCTCATATTGGCGAAGTCCTTCCCATTGTATAAAATGGATCCTTTATCGGGATTTAATAGTCCAACCACACACTTGGTAAAAACCGATTTACCACTTCCGCTCTGACCAATAATCATATTGACCACTCCCGGGTGAAAATCGACGGAGATGTCGTTCAACACCTGAACCCCACTGAATGCTTTCGATATGTTTTTAATTTCAATCATAACAACAGCCACTGAGTGAGCAGGTAATTGGCCAGAAGAATAAATATGGATGAGATCACTACAGCGCGGGTACTGGAACGTCCCACTTCAACGGATCCTCCCGAAGTATGATAACCATAGTAGGATGCAATGCTGGTGATTAAAAATGCAAATACCACTGTTTTGGTAAGGGCGTACTGAATGGAATAGGGGTCAAACCAATATTGTATTCCGTAAACATATTCGTGGGTGGTGACTTCCCCGGTCATTACTCCAAACATCCATCCTCCAAAAATGCCAAGGAACATGGAAATAATAATGACAAATGGGAACATGAACATTGCTCCTAATACTTTTGGCAGCACCAGGTACCCGGCCGAATTCACGCCCATAATGTCGAGGGCATCAATTTGCTCCGTTACCCGCATGGATCCGATTTCGGATGAAATATTCGAACCCACGATTCCGGCCAGAATCAGTGAAATAATGGTAGGGGAGAACTCTAATACAATGGATTGCCGCGCGGTAAATCCCACGGTATACAAGGGGATAAAAGGCGAGTCGATGTTGTACGAAGTTTGAAGGGTAATTACTGCTCCAATAAACAGCGACATGATGGATACGATACCCAGGGAATTAATTCCCAGTGCAATGCATTCGTCGATAAACCGATGATAATAGATACGCAGTTTTTCGGGACGACGAAAGGCCGACCGCATAAACAAGAAATACCTGCCTATTTCATAAAAAAATCCCTGCAGAAACATGATGTGGCACGAAATTACGATTTTCCCCGACAATTATCTCCTCCTTGCGTTAATGCTTATGTTTTCGTATATTTACACTATGAAAATGATTGGAAAACGCCCTCTGATTACCTTGCTATTAGCAGCTATGGTGCTTTCTTCTTGTGGCTTGTTCAGAAAGAAAAATAAATGCCATACTTGTCCAACCTGGAGTATGGAAATGAAAGCCGAACAGCAGGACGAAGTACGTTCCTGATAAATTCTTGATTCTTGATTAGCGAAAGAGAACTTGAGCACAGGTTATCTCCCTATTTGCCTTCCGGAACTGCAGATACCATTGCGCGTTGGATTGTAAAATCGGGTGTGCATTTTAGAATTACCATGCCTCGTAATTCGGTGTATGGCGATTATCAGCATCCGTATGGTGGCAAGGGACATCGCATTACCGTGAATGGAAATCTCAATGCATTTTCATTTTTGGTAACCACTGTTCATGAATTTGCGCATTTAGAGTGCTGGCTTAAACATGGAAACTGGGTTAAACCACATGGTGATGAATGGAAATGGGAATATAAAAACCTGATGCGTCCATTCTTAGAACGTCACGTTTTTCCTGATGATATTGAAAAAGCATTACGGAAATACATGGCTGATCCCGGGGCCTCGAGTTGTTCCGACGGAGATTTGATGCGTACATTAAAGCGCTATGACCGTATTCGTCAGATTTTACTGGAAGAAATCTCCGAAGGTGTTGCTTTCCGCTTATCGGATCGTGACTTTATTCGGGGTAAAAAACTGAGAACCCGCTATGAATGCAAGGAAATAGGTACGGGTCATGTTTATTTAATCAACGGAACGGCCGAAATTGTCCTCTTAGAGCCTTAATTCTTCTTCCTTTTTTTACCTTCGCGAAAATTCTTTTAACCTATGCAAAGCTCTTTGGAAAAAGCACGAACTCTTAAGGTTTCCCACATGGCCGAAAATCTGATTGGTTCAGAAATTATTAAACTGGCCGGTGAGATCCGCGAGAAAATGGCAAAAGGTGAAAAGATTTACAATTTCACCATTGGTGATTTTAACCCGAAAATATTTCCGATTCCTGTAGAATTGAAGCAGTACATCGTAGAAGCTTACGATGAAAACGAAACGAATTATCCCGAAGCAAATGGAATGGGAGCATTGCGTAAAGCAGTTGCATCATTCACAAATAGCCGGATGGGATTAAATTATTCCGAAAATGAATTTCTGATTTCGGGAGGTGCCCGTCCGATTATCTATGCCGTATACCGCACTATCATCGATCCGAAAGATAAAGTGGTATTCCCTGTTCCTTCCTGGAATAACAATCACTATGCACATCTTACTTCATCGCAATGTGTAATGATTGAAACTACACCGGAAAATAATTTTATGCCTACTGCAGATGAAATTCGTCCTCATTTACACGATGCAGCAATGGTGGCTTTATGTTCTCCGTTGAATCCAACAGGGACCGTTTTTTCTAAGGAAGGTTTGGAAGAAATCTGCGATTTAATTCTGGAAGAAAATAAACGAAGAAGTCCGGAACAAAAACCGTTATACCTGATGTATGATCAGATATACTGGATGCTCACCTATGGCGAAACCAAACATTTCGATCCGGTAACGCTTCGTCCGGAGATGCGCAATTACACGATTTTTATTGATGGAATTTCCAAATCATTTGCTGCTACCGGTGTTCGTGTTGGATGGGCTTTTGGTCCGGAACGTGTTATTGAAAAAATGAAATCGATTTTATCGCATGTAGGAGCTTGGTCGCCCAAAGCGGAACAAATGGCTACGGCGAAATACCTGAATAATGCGGCAGCGGTAGATCACTACATGGCCGATTTTAAAAATGAAATTCAATTCCGCCTCGAAGGTTTTTACAATGTATTTAAGCGTTTGAAAAGTGAAGGATTCAATGTTGATGCCATTGCTCCCCAGGCGGCTATTTATTTAACGGTTCAAATTAATTTATTGGGCAAAAAAACGGCAAGCGGAGAAGTGTTGGATACCACAGCAAAGGTGACCTCCTACATTCTGAATGATGCGAAAATTGCTCTTGTTCCATTTTATGCATTTGGCGCGTCGGTTGAATCGAACTGGTATCGTTTATCGGTGGGAACTTCACAGAAAAGTGATGTGGAAGCGGTTTATGATGCATTGAAAACCTCACTCTCCAAATTACAATGAGTTCTATCAACAAAAATAATTATGTAGTCATTATGGCCGGCGGAATCGGAAGCCGTCTATGGCCGATGAGCAGAACTGCCAACCCGAAGCAATTTCACGATGTATTGGGTGTTGGTCGCACGCTTATTCAAATGACCTTCGATCGTTTTAAAGACATTTGTTTACCGGAGAATATGCTGGTTGTTACCAATGCTCAGTACAAAGAGCAGGTGATGAAACAACTTCCGGAGATTCCTGAGAAAAACATTTTGTTGGAGCCCGATCGCAGAAATACTGCACCATGTATTGCTTATGCTTGTTTTCGGATTGAAACGGAAAATCCGGATGCGCGCATTGTAGTTGCTTCTTCGGATCATTTGATTTTAAAAGATGATGTTTTCCGCGAGACAATTTTACTTGCACTCGATCAGGCCTCTGCTAAAGATTGTTTAATTACGCTTGGAATAAAACCGAGCAGACCGGATACCGGTTATGGCTATATTCAGTTTGAAGATGATGCTGACACCATTGATCCGCAAGTAAAAAAGGTAAAAACATTTACTGAAAAACCCGATTTAGAAATTGCAAAACAATTTATTGAAAGCGGAGATTTTTACTGGAATTCCGGAATTTTTATCTGGAGTTTGAAATCGATTTTAAAAGCATTTGAAAAACATATGCCGCATACCAACGGATTATTCGTTGAGGGCAGAGGTAAATATGGAACAGATGCCGAAGCGGGGTTTATTCAGGATACCTATCAGCAATGCAAAAATATTTCCATCGACTATGGTGTGATGGAAAAAGCAAAAAATGTATTTGTGGTTTTGTCGGATTTCGGATGGTCGGATCTGGGCACCTGGGGTTCATTGTATACCCATGTGAAACAGGATGAGAATAAGAATGCGGTAGTTGGAAGATCCGTTAAACTTTACGACAGTTCCAATTGCATGGTGAATGTGCCTAAAAATAAATTGGTGGTTATTCAGGGACTGGAAGATATGATTGTAGTTGAATCGGATAATATTCTGCTCATCTGCAAACGATCTGAGGAGCAAAAAATAAAACAATTTGTAAATGATATTAAAGTTGAAAAGGGCGATAAGTTCGTTTAATTTCTTTTCAATTTTTTCTCTTAACGGGGTTTATAGAATATTTCTATAGCCCCGTTTTTTCCTTTATCGGAAACCACATCTACGCTTTTCTTTTTAGATCCGTAATCGATATCCACCGCTGAGGTATTGGGAGGTTGTGAGCCCATGTTTTCGGCGACTACCACCACATAGTTTTCGCCGGGTTCGAGATGAAGCGTGACTTTCTTTTTCTCCCGTGCAAGCGTGAAATTGTCGAGAATCAATTCACCGTTGAGATAGACCGATACAATATCACCATCAATCATTCCCCGATCGTAAATTTCGAGTACAACTGAATCATCACGTGTGGTGATGGAGGTTTGAATATCTAGATCACGTTCGTTCACTTTATGGTGAGAGGCAATGGCATTGGAATTACGTTCCCGTTTAACTTTTTCCTTTTTGGGTTTGCGGGGTAAACCGAAATTGTAACGGGCATTCAGCATAATGGTGCTGCCCTGAAAAATTACCTCACTTTTTCCAACCGAATTTCCATGTTTGAAAAATTCATATTCCTGCACGTATGAAGGCGACATCGGTAAATAAACCATGATGGCAAATTCGGTGGATCTGGTTTTGTCTTCATTAAACTGACGAAATCCAAATTCGAAATTCATCACATAGGTGTTTTTATTGGAACGGATGGTTTTAGTAGTAAATCCAGTATCGGAAGTGTTTAACCAATTTTCTGTTTTACCGGTCTCAATTCGTGTAAATCCATTGCGGTGAAAAGAGCTTTGTCCGAATGTACTTCGCAGATACAAGAATTTGTCGCCGCCTAAAACGGAATTGCTGTTCAGGTATCTTCCGTATTGGAGTCCGCCCGAATACAAAAAATACTTATCCATTTCCACCCAATAACCGATGAGTTGTCCGTTGTACACATATTGAAACGGTGGAAGAAACTGATAGATGCATCTTCGGATTTGAAACTCACCGTAGAGTCCGATAAAATTATTTCCATCTCCGAAAAACCAGCTGTGTCCGGCATTCACTCCCATACTTGTATTGGCCAACAAACTCGGATAAGTTCTTCCCTGGTTATCGGATAATGAACCGAATCCTTTACTGGGTACCCGGACGAAATGCTCCGTTCCTGTTTCGCGGTGAATCGTGGTTGGCGACCATCCGATAATTCCAAAATTCCCACCGAAATTCCAGAATCGGGTAGTGGGGGCATTCTCTTCTTCCTGGGCATGGAGATTCGACATGAACACGCATGTAAATAGAATAAGGAGGAAGCAGAAGCGGAAGTTCATGTTAAATCCCATTGCAGAAATTGTGCCTTTTATATTCGGACTCAAGTTCGTAAATTTATTGCAATTCATAAGAATGAATATTAAGCAGTCGGATAAAGAAAAATACCTGGAAGAATTTCGCTCGGTGATCGAGAAGAAGGTGAAACTGCGCGATGAGGAATGGGAAGAAATTCGAAAGCTGACGGTTTTTCGTTCCTTTAAAAAGGGAGCAACTGTGGTTAGCGAACATGATGTTGAACAATGGATCAGTTATGTAGGAACGGGTTTTTTGCGGGGATATTTTTTAAAGGAGGGAATTGAACATACCATTGCCTTTACCTATTCGAAGAATTATTGTGCATCATTGGGCTCCTTTGTTTCGAGAAGAGCTTCTAAATATTATATCGAGGCATTGTCTGATGTCGTGTTGTTGTCGATATCCTACGACAATATGCAGTTGCTGTACGATCAATTTAAATCGGTAGAACGCTGGGGCAGATTGGCAGCGGAGGAGGTATTGACCGGATTTGAATGGCGACAAGCGGAGTTGATGTCCTTCACCGCAGAAGAACGCTATCAGCTTTTTGTAGCGCGGAGTCCGGAACTGATTGCAAAAATTCCACAAAAATATTTAGCCTCGTATTTGGGAATGACACCCGAGACATTTTCCAGACTAAGGAAATTAACACTTAAAAATTCTTGATATAGATCAATTTTTGCACTTAAAACACGGAATAGATTTGTCGAAAAAACAATCATGACCAATCAAGAACTTATCCTCGATCTGAAACAAGATGTTGAACAGCTCATTGCTGAAACGCAAACGCGGTTTTCGGTCCTGAACAAAGAAATGGTGCAGCGTAAACCGGAAGAGCATTCATGGTCCATTGAACAATGTTTTGCGCATCTCTGCTCGTACAATGCCCATTATAATGCTGCATTTAGAAAAGCGCTGCAACATGCAAAATCGGGGAGTCCCCAGTCACTTCATCGCCGTACTTTTCTTGGTAAACTCTGTATTAAAGCAGTGCATCCGGATAATATCGGAAAAAAGATGAAAGCCATTGCGCGGCATAATTATATTGACAAACCCATTGACGGGAATGTGATTGAACGTTTTCTTGCTTATCAGTACGAATTATTGGAATTGCTGGATTTGGCGAAAGACAAGGACCTGCAAAAAACGAAGGTGAATATTGAAATTGCCAAATGGTTAAAACTGAATCTTGGCGATTTCTTTTATTTTTTGATTTACCATGAAAAACGACACGTGTTGCAGGCGAGTCGCGTTTTAGAAAAAATCAATCGTTAAAAAACCGAATCATATCCCGGCGATCTTTTTTTGTTGGACGTCCCGTTCCTGATTCACGGAAAATCCCGCTGTTCATTTTAATGGTTTTCCATTTTTCAATTTCGGCCGGATCTGTTTTTTCTGCGCGATAGGTTTCTACTTCCTTAGCCGCAACACGCGATTTGGGGAAATCCAGTACCTCGTATTTTCGGATGATGGATTGAATTTTTACTTCCAGCAGATCTCCCTTTTTTACTTCATAGGAAGCTTTTAAGGGCTGACCACCAATCTTTATTTTACCTCCCTTACAGGCATCTGCAGCCAATGTGCGGGTTTTGTAAACCCGAATGCACCAGAGGTATTTATCGATTCGCATGGCCATTGATGTTCAAATATCGCGCTTTCTTAACAAATGAATGCGGATTTCATTTTTCCTCTGCTCATTTTTATTTCTTTCTGCCGGATATATTTGCATCCATGGAAAGGCACATCATGGAATTAAATCGTTTGGAAGACCTGAACATGGTTTCCGAATCGATGATTGCCTTATTAAAAAACTATCCGCATTGGGCCTTTTACGGCGAAATGGGAGCGGGCAAAACCACCTTGATCAAATCGATTTGTCGTCATTTAGGCTATGAGGGTCCCACCGCCAGTCCCACCTTCGCTATTGTGAATGAGTATCCCTTAAATTCAGGTAAACGCATTTTTCATTTCGATTTTTATCGTCTCCGCAATGAAAGAGAGGCCTTGGATATTGGTCTGGAAGATTATCTAGATAGTGGTGATTATTGCCTGATGGAATGGCCCGAAAAGATTTTAAACCTTTTGCCTGCCGATTGCGTAAACATTAAGATTGTGGCAAAGTCTCAAACAGAACGTATTATTTCAATAGAAATACCATGAAAATTTCACAGGAAGCACTTAAGTCTTTAGCAATGGAAGCGGTAATGATGCCGCAGGAAGAAATGCTTGAAATCGGGCGAAAGAAAAAGAGCTTGTACATTGGAATTCCCAGAGAGACATCGTTTCAGGAAAATCGTGTGGCGCTGGTGCCGGATGCGGTCCAGTTGTTGGTGAGCAATGGGCATAAAGTAGTGGTGGAGACCAATGCGGGAAAAGCAGCCAATTTCTCGGATAACGAATACAGCGAGGCAGGAGCCATGATCGCTTACGATACTTCTGAAGTGTTTAAGGCCGATATCATCATGAAAGTGGCACCGCCGAGTCACGATGAAATTAACCTGATGCATCCTCGTCAAACCCTCATCTCTGCATTGCAGTTGAGTGTTCAGCCAAAGGATACGCTGAAGAAATTAATGGCCAAAAAAATCACTGCCATAGCATGGGAACACATTCGTGATGAAGAAGGTATTTTTCCGGTGGTTCGTTCCATGGGAGAAATTGCGGGCACCACCAGTATTTTAATTGCTGCGGAATACCTCAGTAAATCCAATAACGGAAAAGGAATGATTATGGGAGGCGTTGCAGGAATTACTCCCACAGAAGTATTAATCCTTGGCGCCGGTACGGTAGGTGAATACGCAACCCGAAGCGCATTGGGCTTGGGTGCATCCGTAAAAGTGTTTGATAATTCATTGTATCGCTTGCGTCGTTTACAAAACGATTTGGGAATGCGCATTAATACCTCCATTATTCAGCCACGCGTTTTGGAAAAAGCGATGAAATCGGCCGATGTGGTTATTGGCGCCATTCGTGCTAAAGCAGGGAGAACGCCTTGTGTTGTGACAGAAACCATGGTTGAAGGAATGAAAGAAGGATCGGTACTGATTGATGTTTCCATTGACCAGGGAGGTTGTTTTGAAACTTCGGAAGTTACCACCCACACCAATCCCGTTTTTGTGAAACATGGCGTAATTCACTATTGCGTTCCGAATATTGCATCCCGCGTTCCCCGTACGGCCTCTTATGCACTGAGTAATATTTTTGCGCCGGTATTAATTAATCTTGGCGACAAAGGTGGTGCTGAGCGACTGATTAAATCGGATTTCGGATTTAGAGGTGGTGTTTATATTCTGAATGGAACACTCACAAATCCTCTTTTAGGTGAGGCGTTTGGACTCCCGTATAAAGATATTGACTTGCTTTCTGCCGGACTCTGATTATTTTTGAAACATGAAATTCTGGCAACGTTTTCGTTATTATCTCATTGGTGTTTCCATTGGATTAATTGCATCTGTATTCTTTTTTCAAAACCGTGGATGTGGATGGTTACCACAAAATCGGGTATTAGATAAAATTTCCAATAGCGTAATTACACGCACCGATTCGATGAAATGCGTAATGGAATGTCACGGAATTACCGATGAAGATGTTTTCCATTTGTTGCAGTACGGCGATGTATTGTTTTCGGAAAGTAATGTGCAAACCACACCACGTATGTACGTCATCAGCGCAGAGCGATTGAACGATGAAAAGGAATATAAGCTTGCATTTATATTGCACGACACAACCACGTTGATCAGTGGAGTAATCAGTTCCGAGAAGTGTAATTGTGGAGATAAAGACGATAAGGATGCGCATATATTATATATGCCCGATGAAATGGTGAAAAAAATGTTTTTGAAAAAAGATATTTCCATCACCGAAACCGGAAACTGTAAAATGAATCATTATGGTTTACATCCGGATACTGTTGTAAATTATTTAAAAAGCGGAACAATTGATAACGTTCTCAGCACTCCCTTATCGGAGCCTCATCCACGTTATTTTGTAAGGAAGAAAAATGTCCTGCTACAGGTAGAAATGGCAGAAAAGAAAAACCGAATCATCGATGTAATTGTGGAAGGCGATACGACCACGATGAATTGCGAGTAATTCAATGATTTAATATTTCATTTAATTGCATACCTAGCCATTGTGAAGCAACTTCTTCATTTCTGAAAACTTTAGATGGAATGGGTGGTTTAAAAATTTTCAGGTAGAAATTTGCAGCAATTTGAATGGCGGAATTGTCGACCAATATCGCTTCTGCTACTCTGTGTTCGTTAAGGCGACTACTTTTTGATGCAAATTGACGAGCTTCTTTGCTGAAGTAAACTCGTTTTCCGCGCAAGTCAACCAGAGATACAACTTTTCTGTCTCCAATCATCGACAGGCAGCCTTCATGTAATTCTTTGTACTCTTCGAGTGTGACCGGTTTATCTGAATCACGAAAGGTGACAATAAAGACATCTTCCGAAATAAATCGGGCTGAGGCAATTTTGCAATTGAAAATTAATTCCTGCGCAAAGGGAATCATTACAAGAAACGGCTTGAACGGATTTTAGAACCTGAAGAAGGATATACAAAGCGAAGCGCAATTTCCATTCCGCCTCTTCCAGTACTTGCCTGTGTTAAATCCGAAACATTAAGATCATAACTGAATCCGACTGCATATCCTCCAAATTGCAATAGGGTGGTTAAAATTACCGCATCTTTATTCCGGTAAAAACATCCTAATGAAATAGAAGAACCGGTTACAAATCCGGTGAAATGTGCATCCTCCACAAGGCGATACCGGACATTTGTTCCCATTACTAATTCTCTTGATCCTCCCTGTAAACTATAACTCAATCCCGGAACAATGCTAATGCGTGAATGCGGGATTCCGAACAAAGCATTTCCATATAAAACATATTTACGATACAAACGTTCTGAACCATCTCCTAAAAATGAATAATCAGGTTTGTGAACGTGGAAAACAGCGAGTCCACCTGTTGCCATAATCTGATTGTTACCGGTCAGATTTTTTTCGCCTTGTTTATAGGTGTACGCGATTCCTGTTCCTAAATCAAGAAATGATTTGGTGAAATTACCAGATGCAGATTCTCCTGTTGGTAAAAGCGGATTATAAGCCGTTCCATCATACTGTGCACCCCATTGCAGATTGGTAGTATTTACGGATCGTTGCGCATAGCCACCCATTACACCCAGACCAAGCGTTTGTCCGTCTGCAATTTTCAAGTGATAGGCTACATTCAGATTTCCTTGCATCACACCCATTTTTGCATCGCCTGCACGATCTGAATAAAAGAAAATACCTCCGGCCCAGAATCCGTTTTTATTTTCACCAAAACGCATGTCGTAAGATGCACCGATGGTTTTATAAGGTGAAGCAACGCTTTTCCATTGTTCCTTATAATTTACGTTAGCACGAATCTCAGATTCATTCCCTGCATTACCGGGATTAAGCTGCATGGGAGCCATGTAGAATTGAGAAAAGTGAATGTCCTGTCCGAATACCACGGAAGGAATAATGATTGTCAGAATCGCAACTGTTTTTTTCATGATCATCATTATTTAAAGAGCGTTACATTTCCTTGTTTTTCTATTTTTTCACCATTGGTGAGTGTAGCAGTGAGGTAGTAAAAGAATACAGCACCGTTCATTGGCTTATCGCGAATGGTTCCATCCCAGGATTCTGCCGGATTGGTGGTTTCAAATACTTTTTCTCCCCAGCGGTCGAATACAGCGAAGTATAATTCCTGTATACAATTACCATAAACTTTTAACGTATTGTTCGAAGCATCACCATTGGGTGAGAAGGCTGTTGGAACAAACAATTCGCCGCATGGCATATCTACAATTACTATTACGGTATCACTTCCAAAACATCCATTTGCATCTGTTCCGTTAACGATATAGGTGGTAGTTGTATTTGGCGAAGCATAAGGATTAGCGCAATTGCTGCAACTTAAACTTGAGGTTGGTGTCCATGTGTAAACAATTCCTCCTGTTGCAGAAAGCTGCACGCTGTCGCCCTGCAAAATAATTTGATCTGCACCGGCAGAAATATTCGCTGTACCAATGGTAGAAATAGTTCCACTTGCACTTGCCGTACATCCATTGGCATCTGTTACGGTTACTGTATAATTTCCTGCTGCAAGATTAGTTGCAGTTGTTCCGTTTTGCGATGGAACACTATTCCAGGAATATCCAAAAGGATTTGTTCCTCCACTCACCGTTGCAGTTGCTGAACCATCATTCGCACCACAGTTGGCACTTGTTGTTGTTACCGTTACTGCAAGTGCAGCAGGTTCAATGATCGTTACGTTGATGCTGGCGCTACAACCGGATGCATCGGTTACGGTGGCAGTGTAAGTTCCTCCTGCTAATCCACTCGCGGTGTTTCCACTTTGTGCTGGTGTTGTATTCCATGTAACGGAAGTTGGTGGCGTTCCTCCGCTGGTAGTTACGGTTGCTGTTCCGTCGGCATCACCGTTACAGGTGACATCCGTTTGCGTGCTTAATGTAATGGTTGGTGCTCCAACGTTACTGATGTTTGCACTGGCAGTTGCAGTACATCCATTCGCATCCGTTGCAGTTACGGTATAAGATCCTGCAGCAAGTGCTGTGGCAGTGGCTGTATTTTGTGCGGGACTCGTATTCCACGAATACGAAATTGCACCTGTACCTCCAGTTCCATTGGCAGTAGCTGTTCCATCACTTGCTCCGCAGTTAGCAGGTGTTGTAGTGGTGGTGACACTTACTGCAGTGGCCGGTTGCGTAATAGTGATGGTAGTTGATCCTACACAGTTGTTGTTATCAGTAACGGTTACCGTATAAGTTCCTGCCGCAAGCGAAGAGAAATTTTGTGATCCTGCTACATTGTTAAATGTGGCAACTGTGTTTCCTCCGAGAGTTAAAACATAATCATAAGGCGATGATCCTCCACTAGCTGTTGCTGTAAAACTACCGGTGGACTGACCAAAACATAATACATTCACTTGTGCACTAGTAGTAACGGTTGGTCCACCCGAAGAGGTAATTGTTGTACTTGCGGTTGCGGTACATCCATTTGCATCGGTTGCTGTAACAATATAATTTCCTGCACCGAGTGATGTTGCTGTTGCTGTGTTCTGCACCGGTGATGAATTCCATGAATAACCAAATGCACCTGTTCCTCCACTCGCTAATGCAGTTGCAGATCCATTGTTATTTCCGCAGGTTGCAGGAGTGGTAGAACTCACCGTCACCGAAGGTGCAGAAGCGGGTTGTGTAATGGTTACCGTAGTTGTTCCCGTACAGTTATTGTTATCGGTTACGGTTACCGTATAAGTTCCGGCTGCCAATGAAGAAAAGGCTTGTGATCCTGCTACATTGTTAAAGGTTGAAATGGTATTTCCACCCAATGTTAAAACATAATCGTAAGGAGAAGCTCCTCCTGATGAACTGGCAGAAAAACTTCCGGTGGATTGTCCGAAACAATTCACGTTTACTTGCGATGAAGTGCTAATGGTTATTGTTGGACATGCAGTACATGCCGGAATGGTTGCAAGATTAAAATACGTAATGGTTGTTCCATTGGCGTCCACCACCTGAATACTATCTATACCTGCACCGGGGGTGACATTGGTTCCGGTGTTAAAATTAATCCAGGTTAAAGCAGGCGGACCAGCAACTTGACCAAAGTTTCCACCGCAAAGTCCTAATCCCGCAACGCAAGTTGAAACCATTGTTCCATTTTGCCAGGTATAAGGACCTGTTCCTCCCGACACGGTATAACTTCCGTTTGTTTCATGACATAAACTTAATGGTGCGCAAGAGGAAACAACAATCGATTGTGTTGATGATCCACATGGTAATGTATACGTCACTGTATAAGTACCCGGACTTGCACTTGCCGGAGTAAATACACCAGTACTGGAATTAAATGCAACTGTTGCAGGAGATACGCTCCAGGTTCCACCTGCTGTTCCCGGTGTTAAAGTAATAGGTGAATCGGATGTACAAAGATTTCCGGGAGGACAAATTGTTGGATCGCAACATGTGGTAGCAATTTGCGCACATGCAGAAGCAGCGAATGATTGAACGGATCCTGTTCTTGAACTGCTTCCTGAATTTCCGGTAGAACCTGCAGCAATTAAATCGCCGGTGGATGTAATAGCAACATCATATACATTAAATGTAGTAGCGAAGAATTGCAATTGATTTAAATTCTGATCGAATTTGTAAACGCCGGTTTTTGATCCTACATAAATATTTCCGCAGTTGTCGATAACAATCCCGCTGTTTTGCGTTTGGTTTTGTCCGAGTGTTGCCGTAAATCCTCCTCCGGGAATGGTGGCAGATGCAATGATTGCGGCGGTGTTAAAATCACGTTTATCTAAACGTGTTCCTCTGTTTACAAATACAAAATTATTGTAATAGGCAATCGCTTCAATTCCTGTATTATCATATCTCCAGTTTTCACATTTATAGGAGAAATTATATCCGCCGTTTTCAACGTGAAATGGACCGCTTTGTCCTGGACAGTTACTTAAATCCTGCGCAACGTATCCGATGGAGTCGTGCGTAAGGAAATAATATTTTTCATTTGTAGTTGCAGTAATGGAACGAACCTCTTGTGTGTTTGGTGGAATCCCTGCAATGGTGGAACCTGTTACCTGAACACTGGCAGTTACATTTCCGGTATTCATATTGATATCATAGATATAGGGAAGGGGAGGTAAAACTCCACCTGTTCCGCCAATTACTAATTTGGTTTGATCGCAATTGAATGCAATATTCCAAAATTCGGTACTGGAAAATAATCCACCTGGATTCGGGTTATTCCACACGACTGTTCCTGATGTATTTACTTTTACAATGGCTGCGCTTGATCCATTAGTTACATATGAATTCCCTGCATCATCCACGGCGAATGTCCCCAACCATGAAGTCGTATCGTATGGTGTATTATACACCCATTGTTGCACACCGGCTGAATTGTACTTAATTAATTGCAATGGCATTACTCCTCCAATGATGTATGCATTTCCTGCAGCATCCGATTCACATTCCCAGATACAATCCCAGTTGGTATTGAAGGCAGGGGATTGAGTCCATGGATCGATTACAATTGTTTTTGTTGCATCGTAATTTTCGAGTGAAAAGGAAATGGTATTGTTATCGACTTTATAAACCGATTTTATTTTCTGGCTTTCGTTGTTTTGGTAGAAAGTAACCGGAGCATGGTCGATGATATCTCCGAATGAAGTAGAAGTCCGGATTGTTCCGTCTTCCATTAATTGAATGTTTTTAGAATAATGCAGTTTTACATCTTCAACCTTGGCACCCGGGTGAAGAATGACTGAATATTTTACACCGCTTTCAGGGTGAAATTCATACACCACATCAATATTCTTATAGAGATTTTTGTAGGTGATTTTTTTATAAGAAGGGATATTGTTTGCGTCCGTCAATTTCCCCTTTGCATCGTAGAAACTATAGGTATGCGTAAAATTATTTTTTTCTGAAGAAACAATTTCAGCATTTGGATTAGCATTGATCCAGTTACAGTAAACTATCTCGGTATTAAAATCTAAACGGTTTCCTTCTTTTTCAAAAACCTGCCAGTCCTTTAACGAATTAAATCCTTGTTCTTTTCTGGCATTTCTCGCAGCTTTTTCTTCATCCGATTTTTTTCGTTTGGCTTGCGATTCCAAAACAATGGCCATACCACTGGGTGTGAAAAAATAATTTTCATAGTGACCATCATGTCCGAATACCACATGATTATTAAATCCATTTTGGGCCGGAAGGATAAACTGACCTTTATTTTCAATAAATGCTTTCGACTCGAATGGATTATGCTTCCATTTTTCAGATTGTGATTTCGCGAATAGTGGCGCAATCAGAAGAGAAAATACAGAAAACAATTTCAAAGAGAATTTCATAGTACTTGGGTTTAGAAATCTTCGTTACAAAATTACCCAGCAGGAATTTTCTGTTATGGGGGCTGCCCCCTCAAAGGCTATTTTGTTTTATTCTATACAGAAAATGGTGAGATGGAAAAAAAATCCCGTCGATAATGATGAAAACCTACTTGCCAAAATTTTCAGAAAGGAATCGACGGGATCCTGAATTATTTTCAGGGACGGATGACCGGTTCTATGATGATTCGGATCATGGTCTTTTTTTGCTTGCTGAACAAATGTAGTAGGTCAACTAAATCGAATTTGGTGGGCTACCCCCTCAATGTTTATCTCGCTGTTTTTCAGAATAAAGTGTATTGGGAAAAGGACTAAACCAATTAGATTTGTTTAAAAAATAACCTGATTTAAATGTTGAGGTTAAAAAAAGAATGCTGCAAGGCGGAAAACTACGTCGGAAAAAAGAACGAAAATGAGGGTGACGTTGTTGGAAAGGTGCCTTGCAGCAAAAAATTATAGGAATTTAACTTCTACGCGACGATTAATGGCGTGTTGTTCTTCCGGACAATCGTCCTTTTTACGACAATTGTTTAATAGTTTCTTTTCACCATAACCAACCGGAACTAATCTGTTCGGAGAAATTCCTTTTGATACCAGGTAGTCGAAACACGATTGCGCTCTTTTTTTGGAAAGCGTAAGGTTATATGCGTCATTTCCCACTGCGTCGGTATGAGCGCTTAATTCGATACGCGCTTCCGGATTTTCTTGCAGGAATTTTACAATGTTATCGAGAATGGGAAAGGAAGAAGGTTGGATACTTGCTTTGTCGAAATCGAAATAGATATTATCAATACGGACCACATTATCTTTTTTAACAATGGGTTTCATGTAAACCGGACTCAATTTCTTTTTTTCTTCGTTGCGTTGTAGTTCTCCAACCGACTGAATATCGGATACGGTGCGATTCTCCGTTTCATATCCGTCTAGCGTATAACGCACACGGTATTTTTTTTCAGGATCGATTAAAAATTCCCATTTACCATCTTTACCTGTAATTACGGAATTAACCACCGATTCACTTCCATCTGCTGCTACCAGAAGTAATTCTACTTTTACTCCGGTTACAGGTTTATCGGTAATCTTATCCATAACTACACCCCGAAGTGTATCCGGAACAAATCGCTTTTTAAAATAATAAATATGATCGTAGCCGGTTTCACCATCGCGATTGGAACTGAAATATCCGTCCTTCGCACCGGGGTGAATGGAAAATGCAAAATCATCTTTCGAAGAATTAAATGGTTTACCCATGTTATTTGCATTTGAGGGCATACCATTTTTTAATTCTGCTACATATATATCACTTCCTCCAAATCCGGGTAAACCACGGGAGGAGAAATACAATTTTCCATCACAAACAATCGGATAAAATTCATCACGATCCGTGTTCACGCTTGTCCCCAGATTTTTGGGTTGCGACCAATTTCCATCATTTGTTTTTGTAGATGAATACAAATCGAAACCTCCAAATCCTCCGGGCATATCCGATGCAAAATACAAGGTATTTCCATCTGAAGATAAACTGGGGAATGCACATGAATATTCATTCGAATTCAGCGATAATTCTTTTACATTAACCCAACTACCGTTTACGTTTTCTGCTTCATACATGTGCAACACATTTAATCCGCTGGTACTGATTCCGGATTTCCCTGCTTTTTTGGTGTTGTATTTTACAGTTTCAGTTGCATTGGAGGTAAAGAATAATTTTTTTCCGTCACTGCTTAAAAATGGAGTCCCTTCATAAAAAGAGCGATTCGTTTCGCCGGGTAAAACAAGCGGTGCGCCAAAATTGATGGAATCTGCAGCTTGAGCATAGGCTAAATCATAATAGGTAGTCTTTACCTGAAAATCCTGATTTTGCGGAAGTGCATAAATTAATCCGTTGTTGTAAAGACAATGCCCCATGCTTCGTCCACCCGTTTCAATATTTGTTTTGTAAGTGATGTAATCCTTTTTTAATGAACTGTTATCTTTTGGCCATTTGCACAGCGCAGCATATTTATTGCTGAGTTCGGGTCGACCCGATTTTTCGCAATAGGCTTTAAATATTTCTGCAGCTTTATCGTATTGCTCCAGATTCATTAATATTTCCGCATACTCAAACATGTTTTCTGCTGAGTTCTCATTTTTAAACTCCATCAGTTTTCCATACCATTCGGCCGCGTTTTTATAGTCGAACAATCGCTTATACGTTTTAGCAATTTGCTGGGTCATGTAAAACTTTTTTACCACCACATTTTCCTGCAGCGCCATTTTGTACGATGCAATGGCTTCGAGGTACATTCTGCGCTTATAAAAATCGTCGCCTTCTTCCAGGTGTTTTCGTTGGGCAGAAGCAAAAAGTGTTATGCTGCTCAAAGCAATGAGCAATACAATCCGAAGTGATTTCATAATGTAAATTCTTTCGTTTAGAATCGTGGTGATTCTAAAATAGCATGTGATTTTTGTTGAATCATGTTAAATACAACCATGATTTCGTGACTTCCATTGGAATAATTTCCAATTTTAGAAAAATTGAAATCGTAGGCATAACCAATTTTCCAGGATGGTGATAGCTGGAAATTTAATAATGCAACGGCTTCCTTGCTGGTGCGGTACGATAATCCTACTCCAAATTTTTTATTGAATACAGCTGTGCTGTTAAAATCAATTTGTAATGGAGCTCCGGAAATGTTTTTGATCATCGTTGAAAAATTCAGATCAAACGATTGGTTCACTTTCCAGCTATAACCTGCATTGATGTACATATGCATGGCATTAAAATTAAATTTCGTTTCACCTTTGTATTCCGATGCGTAAATGATTTTGTTCTGCAAAATATTCGGAATGGAAATTCCCGCGTAAAAATTACTGCTGAAATAATAAGCGCCAAACTTAAAATTGGGCATGGCAAACATGGGTGTGTTTGCTGTGAAAATCGGATCGTTAGGTTGGGTGGTTTCTACCTGACTGAAATCGCTCTGCAATAATGAAAGTGTAGCTGCTGCACCTAAAGATAAATATTGGTTACGCGAAACTTTCATGCGATAAGCGTAGGTTCCCGTAATTTCAATATCGCGGTTCACACCAATCTGATCATGTAAAATGGTAATTCCCGCAGCGTTGTTTCCATCACCAAAAGGTGTGTTGAAATTGAGACCTTGTAATACCGGTGCTCCTGAAAATCCGGTCCACTGCGTGCGGTAAAACGCCGCTCCACTCATACGATTGGTATTGGCAATAGCAGCAGGATTTACAAATCCGTGGTGTAACATATACTGACTCACCAAATACTGATTTTGAGCACTGGCATTGGTTTGTATTCCTAAAATAAGGACAACAACAGCAATTGTATATTTAAAAGTTTTCATATGCTTCAGATAAAAATTCTACAATTATTTTCTTCTTAATTCCAATGATCCGCGTAATGGTTCCAACGTGTCGTTTAATTTCAACACATAGAAATAGGTTCCATCCACTACGTCTTCACCAAATAAAATGCGATTGGTATTGGATTGTCCGTTCCAGTTATTGGTATATGGCTTCGCCTGAAATACCAACTCTCCCCAGCGGTTGTAGATGTATAATTCGTTCTCCGGATATTTTTCCAATCCTGTAATCACAAAGTTGTCATTGATGCCATCACCATTTGGTGAGAATCCTCCGGGTACATTGATTATTATTTCTTCAGTTACGCGGAATACAACGATTGCTGTATCGCAGAAATCGGAACAGAATGCATCACAAATCACATAGGTGATGGTATCATAACCAATGAAATTATCATTCGGATCGTAGGTGATGGTGGTCCCATTTACGGTGTAGGTTCCGTTGGATGAATTATTAATAATTCCAATAGTTCCGGGATTACCTATATCATTCAATGAAGTATTGATGCTTACGCTGGATGTGTTCTCTACATAAGTAGAATCGTTATTGGCATCTATACTTCCTGCATTGTAAATAGAAACCAAAACACTGTCGCTTGCGCTACATCCTTGTGCGTTGGTAACGGTAACGGAATAATACGTGTTACTTGTAGGATTTACACTAATACTTGCAGTTGTTTCCCCGGTTTCCCAATTATAGGTTCCGCCTCCGCTTGCTGTAAGTATAGTAGAGGTATTCGGACAAATTTGTACGTCGTTACCAGCACTTGCATTTGGATTTGCATTTACGGTAATGGAAATTTGTTCTTGTCCACCAAGATTCGTACAACCATTTTGATTAACAGCTTCCACAAAATAATTTGTTGTTCCAACAGTTGGTGTAACCGTTAATGGAGATGTTCCCAATAAATTTCCGGAAGCATCATAAATGTTGTACGTAATATTTGCACCGGATCCACTTGCGGTAATAGTGCTTGTTTCTCCGTTACAAATTGTGCTGCTGCTTGCGTTTACGGTAGGATCTAAAGGTGATGCATTTACTAAAATGGAATTGGTAACAGCATCCTGACAAGGCGCTACTCCTACAGTATAGGTGATGTTCACCGTACCTGATAATCCTGTTGGATCGAATGTATTTCCACTCACACCAGTTCCACTCCATGTTCCACCAGCAGTTCCGGTAATAAGCGGATTAAGATTTAACACACCATCCGATTCACACATGGTGCCTGGACTATTCCATGTTGCAGTAATAGTTGCCTGCACGCTGATGCTTTGTGTCAAAGTTTGTACGCAAGGTGAGGTTCCAACCGTATAGGTTATGTTAATGATTTGTCCTGCTAAACCGGTTGGATCAAAAATATTTCCGCTAACGCCAGTACCACTCCATGTTCCTCCGCTTGTTCCGGTAATAAGTGTGTTTAAATTAATCGGACCTGCTTGTATACATGTTGCGCCGGGACTCGTCCAGGATGGATCTGCAACCGGAATTACAGTAACAGTGATAGATTGTCGTCCTGCTAAATCTCCGCAACCATTGCTGTTTGCCGCTTCGATATAATAGGTGGTGGTTGCACCGGGTGATACATTCAATGGTGTTGCGCCTAACAATGTGCCACCGGTTGGAGCATCATATACATCGAACGAAGTTGCGCCGGTACCACTTGCATTTAGCGTTGTGGATTGTCCCGCACAAATAGTTGTATTACTTGCTGAAACTCCTGTTAGATCTGGTGTAACATTAACGGTAATTGTAACAGTAATTGGACTTCCATTACATGAATTTGCAGTTGGTGTTACTGTATAAGTTGCAGTGCCTGGATTTGTTCCGCTTGTACTTAATGTTTGCGCAATGGATGATCCTGAATTAGTGGTTCCACCTGTTACACCACTTTGTGATACGGTCCAGTTAAATGCTGTTCCTCCAACATTCGATCCCAATGCAATGGATGTTGCATTTCCTGAACAAATGGTTTGTGTGGATGGTGTTGCAGTTGCAACCGGTGTTGGATTTACAGTTACGGTAGCAGTGATGGGTGAACCATTACAACCATTAGCAGTTGGTGTAACTGTATAAGTTGCAGTTCCTGATGTTGTTCCCGAATTGCTGATGGTTTGTGCAATACTGCTTCCACTACCATTGGAGGCACCGCTTATTCCTGCAGTTTGAGAAACGGTCCATGCGTAAGTGGTATTTGCCGTGTTCGAACTTAATGCAATTGAACTTGCATTGCCGGAACAAATAGTTTGTGTGGATGGTGTAGCTGTTGCAACTGGTGCAGGATTTACGGTGATGGTTGCAGTAATTGCAGTTCCGCTGCAACCATTTGCAGTTGGTGTAACTGTATAGGTTGCTGTTCCTGCTGTTGTACCGGAATTGGATAAGGTTTGCGAAATACTCGAACCACTACTGTTGCTTCCTCCACTTATTCCCGCTGTTTGAGAAACGGTCCAGGCAAATGTTGTTCCGCTTACATTCGAAGTTAATGCAATTGATGGTGCATTTCCTGAGCAAACAGATGTTGATGATGGAGTAGCTGTTGCTGTAGGAATTGGATTTACAGTTACGGTAACGGTTGCTGTACTTCCTGTACAACCATTCGAAGTGGGCGTAACGGTATACGTCACCGTTCCCGGTGTAACACCGCTTGCAGTTAATGTTTGATTGATGGTTGATCCGGATCCATTACTTGCTCCTGTTGCACCCGATTGAGTAACGGTCCATGCAAATGTGGTGCTTGATGTTGTACCCGGCACTGTAGATGAAAGCGAAATATTCGGTCCATTACCGGAGCAGACGCTGGTTGGGGATGGACTCGCAACTACATTGGGTAATGGATTTACGGTAACGGTAACCGAAGTTCGCGACGAAACACATCCCGGATTGGTATTGTCTTCCGCTTCTACATAATAGGTAGTGGTAGTGGTTGGACTAACAACGGTAGATGCTGAATTTGAAAATGCAGTTCCTCCCGACGATACAGTGTACCAGTGATAGGTCACATTCGTTCCGCCACTTGCGGTTAAAGTTACAGATGCTCCCTGACAGATGGTAGCTGGACTAGGATTAGTTGAAACGGTAGGAGCTACCGGTGGGGTACAAATTACATTTAAGCAATGTGAATTTACGGTTGGCGTTAAATTGTTAACCACCGGCGTGAAAGTTCCTTCGGATGCTAGGTTGAAATTCGAACTGGTTGGAGTAGAAAATGACATCGTGTAATTTCCTAGTGAAGGAGTTCGGGTGGTAGGTGGACAACCTGCATCAGGATCGTTCATGTTTCCGGATGCATCGGTTCGAATGAGATTATAATTAAATCCGGTAATTTGCTGATCCGTCATTACCATATAATAACCCTGGTCACTACATAATCCACCTTCCGGTAATATGGAAGAAAGTCCGATTGGTGAATATCCTCTTCCGAAAATCAATGCTCCGGTTGAACTGTTCAATTTAAAAATGGTCGAATAAAAAGTGGGAAACAAACCGGAAATTTCTGTTCCGATTACGGAATAGTTTCCATCGGAATTTTCCATCAGATCCTGTACAATAAATGTTGCAGGCGGAAATGCTGATCCATTGATTTTGCGAGAAAAACTTCCAACGGTTGGTGTAGATCCTGTTCCTTGTAGTTTTACAATGATAGCATCGAGGTTATCATAACCTCCAACTAAAATATCGCCGGTAGATAGTCGTAATGCGGCATTTAATCCCTGGCTGTTTCCACTACCTCCAAACCTTCTTATATAAGTGAGGTTTCCGCTTAAATCGGTTTTAATGATTAATCCATTGCGTGGGTAGTCACCATCTGAATCTAATGTTCCTGTTCCTTCAGATGATTCACCAACAAAGAAATATCCGTCGGCCGATTCTGCAACATCGTTGATGTAATGTTCATCCGGATTAGCAGTGGAGATGGTCCACACTCTGCTCCATTGTAAAACACCTGCCGAATTCACTTTAAATCCGAATGCAGAAGTAGTATCAACTGTATTGGCACTTACTCCGTCCCAGAAATAATCCACACTTCCTCCCACAAGAAATCCGCCGTCGGAAGTTTCTATAATAGAGTTCGCTGTTTCTACGGAGGCGTCATCGGAGGGACGATTAGGTAATGAATAGCGTTTGGCCCAAATCAGATTTCCGTTATCGTCGATACGCACAAGTACTGCACCATTACTATCCGAACCACCTGCTGCGATGTACCCTCCGGTGCTTACTTTTTTGAGATCGTTAAACTGTGTTGCAATTCCCCCAACAAATGCCTTACTCCAAATTACGTTACCTGTACTGCTCACCTTGGTGATGTTACCATAAAGTGGCAAGAACGATGTATTGGTTCCGGCAAAAACAAAATCGCCCGTTGGTGTTTCCACCATTCCACCTGCAATATCTAATGCCGCAATATCGTAGCTGGTACGAAAGGTGGTTTGAGCTTTGTTTACTAAAGTGCTGGTAAGAAGTCCTAAAAGAACGATAGTCCTTCTCCCGAAAATTTTCATTTTCTGAATGTTGATTTTCATGATTCGTAGTTTTCCGCTGCAAATGTATCGTAGCCGAATCCCCGGAAAGAAGAGGGGTGGCCCCTCAAAAAATGGGGCTAAATCGATAAAAAGTAAAGTTTAACAGGATTAATTCATCGACGAATTAAAATTCACGGATGGTCGACAAAAGCTCTCTGTTTTCGCTTACCCACAGCAATAAGCTATTGTTCCGGGCATCGAGTTCGAGCTTTTTACAAATTCGCGAACGGTAATTTTCTACGGTTTTAACCGAAACAAAAAGCAATTCAGAAATTTCTTTACTGGAGCGGTTTTGACTAACCAGCTTGAGGGTTTTTAATTCAGCCTGTGTTAGCGTTGAAAGAAGATCCTGGATTTTTTCTTTTTTCTTATCCGCCTCGCGATATTTATTAAAAGCAGATTGGAGGGATTGGCCGATAAATTTTTTACCCAGCATCACTTCCTTAATGCAATCTACAATTTCGATTACTGAATTATCCTTTACAACATAACCGGAAGCTCCGGTGAGGAATGCTTTGTTAAACATTTCTTCCTCTTTGTACATGGTGAGGATAATTACTTTAGTCGGAATGTTTTCTGAATAAATTTTCTGGCAGATTTCCAGTCCGTTCATTTCCGGCATATCAATATCCAGAATGGCAACATCGGGTTGAATGCTTCGGATTGATTCCAAGGTAATATTGCCCGAATCACACTCAGTAATTTCGGCATTCGGAAATGAATTAAGGACAATATCCTTTAATCCTTTTCTGAAAATCGGGTGATCATCGGCAATGAGTAGCTTCATGAATTAGAAATCCTTTCCAGGTTAAATTTAATAATTAATCGGAAACCCTTGCCTTGATTATCGCTCAACTGCAATTCTCCTTTTAACATTTTAACCCTTTCGCGGATACTTAAGAACCCAATCCCCCGAATCTCCTCTTGATTTCCAATACCTTTTCCATTGTCTCTATAAGTAAATAAACAATGTTCTCCACTCTTCTCAATGGAAATTTTTAATGCACTTGCACCGGAGTGACGCGTGGTATTGGTTACACATTCCTGAATAATACGATACAAATGCGTTTTATTTTCGGGAGATATTTCTTCTATTTCATTGCACACATCAAAACTGCATTCTATTCCGGTTCCGGATTGCGTCATTTCCATTAAGCGGGCAATACTTCGTATTAATCCGATTTTTTCTAAATAGGAGGGATATAAGTTCCGTGAAATTTCGCGGGTTTGCTCAATTACTTTTCCAACTTCTTCTTCGAGCGATTGCAAATTTTCTTCCCCATTTCTTCCTAAAATATTTAAGCGCGATTTTACGGCAGAGAGACTTTGTCCGATATCATCATGCAAATCGCGGGCAATGCGACTCCTTTCCTTTTCGAGGTTGGCAATTAATTGCTGACTAAAACGCTCTTGTTCCTTGCGGATGTTCCGCTGATTACGGATGTAGAAAACAATAAACAACAAAATTAATAT